>JAYUQN010000904.1:0-2764 GCA_043756725.1 Saprospiraceae bacterium | reverse complement strand
TTTAAAATTGAGTCATATCATGGTTGAAAAATGGAAAGCTCTTTTCTTACATGCAGAAGCGTGGACAGATATGCGCCGCTATGATTATTCTGGCACTATCTATAAAGATTTGACACTCCCAGCTAACCATAACATAAGCTTGGGCGGTCAATGGATTCGCCGTGCAGAATATCCTTTGGATGAGTTTAGCCGCAATGGGGAACAAGTGCGGAAAGTTGTAAAACTTGCTAATGACAAAATGTGGTTTGACCAATAGAAATACCCCCTCAGTCCCGATTGAGTCGGGATTTCGCTATTGTTCAACATTTTCACCTTTTTTGACAAAATTTAAATGACATAACGAATGAAAAATTTAATCATAACATTTTCACTATTAACGGTAGTCCTTGTTTTTTCAGCCTGCTACAAAGAATCGTACTGGCTTGATGATAATGCGGTTTCTACAGGTAAATTTTACCCCAATGTCTTTTTCAACAATTTGGATTCTGCCACCTATTCTAAAGGTAGCGCAGTAAAGTGTTATATCGAATATTGGTCGAAAGACAAAATCAAGGAAATTCGTTTTCACGATTCTGTGAATACAATGGCAAGAAAAGTTGTCAAAGCAACGCCTTATGCGCCTGCTTACTCTTCTTTCAAAAAATCGGATACTTTGGTGTATTTCTATACCGTCCCACTTGATGCGCCTTCAGGTGCTACTATTCGCTTAGATGCTGTTGTTGAAAATGATAATGGCTTAACACGGCTGTCCAATCGTTTATCTTTTAGAGTGAAATAGTTTTTTTTGAAATAGAATGAAAAGCCCTTTATGTTTCGACATAAGGGCTTTTTATTTAATTAATTGCAAATAATTGATTTTCAATTAGTTATTCAAGAAACAAAAAAAGCCCCACGACCAAAGAGGCGTGAGGCTTCATCAAAAAAACCGATCTAAAACTCAAAACGATATCTTTCATTGTAGCTCGGACTTAAGTCCGAGTTACGGCATCATAATCATCTTTTTCACCGCCGCTTGGGTAGGTGTTTCGAGGCGATAAAACAGAACACCTGTGGCATTCAATTCTTCTCGCTGTATATAAATTTCATTATAACCTTTCACACAGCTTTTGTTAAGCGTTTTCAACAGCTTGCCTGAAATATCATAAATAGTCAAAGTCGCTTGTGTCTCTTTTGGCACATTGAAACTTATCTTTGTTTCACTCTGAAACGGATTAGGTACATTCTGATAGAGTGTAAAATGCCCTGCCTGTTGATTGTCTTTGAAAAGTCCATTATTTTCATTTCTATCTGAGACAATTTCTGATTTTTTGAAACGCAACTCAACACCCGCCACATTACCACTTATATCAAAAGACTCCGTTGTTGTGATATTTGAACCAATAGTTAAAACATCGCTCAAACGCACATCTTCTTTAGCTTTTATAAAGAGGCTGAAAGCTTCGATTGTATCGCGTTCCATTGTGCCATTCCAACTTGTGGTAACAGCATTTTCAAACTTTTCAAAATTATTTTCATTAAAGTCTCTCAAATTTCCTTTTTGTATGGCTTCCAATTTGACCCCCTCAGTATAGTTGAGTGTAAATTGAAAACCTACTACTTTTGATTTAATCGTTTTAAATATAATCTTATACACTTCTCCTTTTTTTAAATCCTTATCTTCTACGTCAAAAATCAAGTTCCCTTTTTGAGATTCATTACTTCCACCAGCACCGTTGCCAGTAAAAACAGTCGGTTGAACCGTTCCATTGACATCGCCAATTTTCAAAGCGATAAAATCTGCTTGTGCCGCTATTGGCATGTTGTTTAAAGCAATTACTTCTGAAAAATCTTCATAAAACGGTTCTTCTGGGTTTTGAAAAATATAATCTTTACTGACAAAACGCCATGACTCGTTGTTCGGAAAAGTTTTCATCGTGCGTAAAATCAATTTACGCATAAGCAACATATCAGCTGCTGAAACCTCGCCATCTCTGTTCACATCAGCCGCAATGATTTTATAAGGCGATGTAAAAGGTGTTATTCCTAAAATATGTTTACTTATTAGTGCAATATCAAAGGTGGAAACTCCATTCAAAGGGTTGTCATTTCGGGACGCTTTAACCAAATAATTTTGCCCAAATGTCAAATTGGTCACTGAAAAATCACCATTCGTTGCACTATTGACCGAATTGAAAAGTGTCCCGTTTGATGTGGTTGTCAGTGTCACATAAGGTACTGTTTTACCCGTTTCTGTTTTTAAAATACCGTTAATAGTTGCGTTTTGATTGAGCGTACAAGTGACAACGAGTGTTTGTTGTTTCAAAGTCTTATTACCACAACGATCAGAAACTGACCAATAAATGATAAAATTTTGGTTGTTGGGTAGCGTTGTGTTGATATTGTTACTCGAACCTTGCAGCACGAGGGTATCAACCTTCGATCTATCCACAATTTTCCATGTGAAACGCAAACCATTATCACCGACTCTTGTGCCCGTGCAAGGGTCTTGCGCCATTGCTGTCAAATTTATAGTTCCGTTACAATCTGCTGAAAGACTTTTAACAATCGTATCATTCAAACTGCTCGTGAACTGCGGTGGCGTATTGTCTAAAATTTTAATGCTTTGCGTAAAACAAATAATACCATCTGAAAAGGCGTTTTGAGGCACTGGATTTAGGGGGTCGGTTGAAACAGCTATTAAACCGTCTGCGTCCCTAAAACGCCTTTCCCGGGTACTGATTTGTGGGTTGCAATTAGGTCGAACGAGGTTTTGCCAACTCTCGGA
>JAYUQN010000903.1:0-2765 GCA_043756725.1 Saprospiraceae bacterium | reverse complement strand
ATCTACATAATAAACGATGTCTTTTTGAGCATCGTAGAGTAAAAGAATGACAGGATTAGAGTTGTAAAGCCACAATTCTAAATCTCGTTTTGATAAATCGAAGGAATAAGCCTCTTTTTCAACCGACAATTGAATATTGTCTGTTGATTTTAGTTGAAAAAAGATATACAAATTTTCAGCTTCACCTACATCATTAAAAGTATTGATTGTGCCATCGTAGCCATAATCGTTTTGGTGAATACGATTGACAACATATCCTGCCAACAAAACCTGCCTTTCAACATGGTTAAATCCCAAGTCTTCAATAATATGCTGTCGTGTTCTAAGTTTTCTCATTTTATGAGGTTTTACGTTTAAAAGCGTAAAGGTTAGTGTTTTATTTCGGCTATGCAAGTTTTACTAAACATAAAGTTTTTTAAAATAATAAAAATAAACATTTATTAGGGTTTAAAAATGCTAAAATACTGAGGGGAGTAAAAAATAGCTTTATCCTTGAAAATCCTATACGACACTATAGGATTTTCAAGGATGAATAAAAAAAAAGGCGAAAACTGAAACAGTTCCCGCCTTCTGTGGCATAAAAATAAACCACTTTTATTTTAACAACCCATACCCAAACAATTGTTTAGAGCCTTTTTGCAGATAACCATTGCCAAATGACCGCGATAGGCTTCGTCGGCAGAGTGGTCGCTCATTAAAAACTCGACGCCCTCCGTAGCCACTGCGGAAGCGTAAGCTATGGAATCGCCATCCAAAGGTTTTCCGACGAGCATTGCTTCTGATGCGTGGGCACGGTAAGCATGGTCAGTAACACCGTTGAAAGCAATGCGGGCTTCTTCAACGATGGTGCCATCGCTCGAAAATTTCAAGTTAATAGCACAGCCGACGATGGCAAAACGGCTGGCGGGTTGTGAAAATTTTTCATAACTGGTCGCATACTGATTAGGCGTCTCCGAAGAACTGGGGTCGGGTACATGTATTTCCGTTACGATTTCACCTTCATGCAGTTCTGTTGAAAAAAAGCCTGTGAAAAAATCTTCGGCTGGTATTTTTCTTTCACCAAAAGCACCTTCTACTTTAATGGTGGCATCGGCAGCAATTAAGACAGCGGGCCAATCGGATGCAGGGTCGGCATGGGCGATGCTGCCACCGATGGTTCCCATGTTGCGAATTTGTATATCGCCAATTTGTTCGGCTGCGTTTGCCAAAAGCGGTAATTTACTGATAATTGTTTTATGGCTCAAAATCGTTCCATGCGTGGTCATTGCGCCAATAGCGATGTATTTTCCTCTATCACGGATAAAATTCAAATCGCTGATTTTTGCAATATCAATCAACATAGAAGGCTGATTGAGGCGCATTTTCATAGCGGGTATAAGACTGTGTCCACCCGCTAAGAGCTTGGCATCAGGATTGGCTTTCATTAATTGTAAAGCCTCTGCTACGGATGATGCTCTTTTATATTCAAAACTTGCTGGTATCATTTCAAATTAATTTAAAAATTTTAAATTAAGAATTAAAATCGTCTAAAATGTCTTTATGTACTGAGCGAGTCTTAGCACTTAAATTTTTAGCGATAAAGAAGGCGATTAAGCCTATAAATAAAAACGGAATGACTCTTTTCATTTCATCATATATACTCTTTTCCTCGCCATAAGAATAATACCTTCTTGGAAGATTTTCGTCAATAGTTTGAGAAAAAGAACCATAATTGATGAAATTACTAATGGGTTCGTATAAAAATGCAACTATTAAAAAAATTAGAATTATCATTAAAAAGGCTGCCCAAAATGAAATAGTACCTTTTAACCTTATATTTCTATATAAATAAACACAGGTATAAACCAAAGAAAAAATTACACCGCAGATTACTAACATAAATATTGAAGCTAAATATGGATTAATGCCATTTAAAAGATAATGACTTACAGTTGCAGAAAATAGCGAAACTAAAATTCCACAAAGTAAAATCCATATCCAAGCAGGTAGCAATTCTTTTAATAAAATCTTCATTTTCAATTTTTTATCCTCTAAAACCCATTTTATACTGAGGGGGTGCTCAACAAGACGTTATTTGACGTTGAATAGCCCGCCACACGCTTTGCGATGTCAAAGGCATTTCTAAATCAAGGATGCCATAAGGTGAAAGCGCATCCATAACCGCATTCACAACGGCTGGGGTTGAACCAATCGCTCCTGCTTCACCTGCGCCTTTCACACCCAATGGGTTGTGCGGACAAGGTGTTGTGGTGCGGTCTGTTTCAAACATTGGAAAATCATCAGCCCGAGGCATGGTGTAATCCATGTAAGATGCATTGACAATATTCCCCGATTCATCAAACATAACGCCTTCGAGCATGGCTTGACCTATGCCTTGTGCCAAACCACCGTGAACTTGACCATCCACAATCATGGGGTTAATCACATTTCCAAAATCATCAACCGCCACCATGCGCAACAATTTCACCTTACCTGTTTCAATATCTACTTCAACAACCGCTATGTGGCAGCCAAAAGGATAGGTGAAATTGGTAGGGTCATAAAACGCTGAAAAATCTAAGCCCGGCTCTAAACCTGCAGGATAATTATGCGGCACATAAGCTGTGAGGGATACATCCGCAAAGCCTACGGATTTATCCGTTCCCCGCACTGTCCATTTACCGCCTGCATAATCAAGGTCGTCTGTACTACATTCCAATTTATGAGCAGCGATTTTAGCGCCTTTTTCAAGCACTTTTTCAATACCTTTCACAATCGCTGAACCA
>JAYUQN010000902.1:0-2766 GCA_043756725.1 Saprospiraceae bacterium | reverse complement strand
AATTTCAAATTGACAAATTGCTTATTGTAAAAATCAGCCACCGCTTTTTCTGGAAACACATTTTTAGACATCAACTTACAAGGACCACACCACGTGGTGTAGGCATCTATGAAAAGCGGTTTATTACTGCTTTTGGCTTGCTGCAAAGCTTCTCCAAATTTTTCATGAATGAAAGTGATACCCCCCTCTCCTCCAAAAGGAGTCCTATGGACAAAGGAGTCCCTTCGGACAGTATTTTGAGCTATTAGGGAGAGGTTTGATAAAAATAAACAAGCTATTACTTTAAAGATTCTCATTTATGTATGGTTTGTTTTTAATTAAAATTTTGAAACGCTACATAAAATCCATTTCACAGAGATAGACAGAGGAGACACGGAGTTTCACAGAGAAAAAAGGCTATCTATAAAAAAGCTCCGTGAAATGGGTTTGATGTAGGGTTACAAAATTAAAAATAAAACAGATAGTAATCAAGGGATTGCCATCTGTTTTATTTTTATAGCTGTTAAAAAATCATCCTTTTATCTGCTGAATCAACTCTTCGGAAGCAGGTACATAATTAGGAGATGTTTCTTTTGCAATTTTCAAGGCTTTTTCAGCGGCTGAAAGCGCATCTTTTTTCTTACCGTTTTTCAACAAAGTTTGAGCATAATAGAGGTAATATTCGCTCATGCCGCCAAATTCTGCTGCTTTTTTGAAATATTTTTCAGCATCTAATAAAACGTTTTTATCGGAAGGGAAAGCATCAATCATTTGTTTTCCAACTTTAAAATGAGCGCGCGCATCGTTTTTGCCTTCTTTTTTCAAAAGGGTTTCACAAGTGCGGCAAAAATCTTTAGCATTACCACTGGCTTGAAAAAATTTCAAATCAGCAACAAGCGCAAATTCCTCTGCTTTTTCTGGAACATGCGTTTTCAACTTATCTTTAGCCTCTTTGTGCAATTCTACACTTTTAAATAGTACAGCGTTGCTTAATGTTTTTTCACACGCCTCTTCAATTTTATCTTTCACTTGTTTTTCACTATACAGACCTATGATTTGCGTTTTATTTTTAATAAGCAAATCAAATATTTTTGAATCGGCTTGGGTTGTGCCTTCATAAATCAATTTCAAAGTAATTGGACTTGTCATATCCGCTTTTTGCAAATATTCGTTCACAACTTTAAGGCTTGGTTTGCCAGCACGATTTAAAGCCCGAACATAATTCAGAATCAAATCTGGGTCACGTTTGCCCTCCGCGTAAGCTTTTTCAAACTCTTTTGAATTATCAACTTTCCCGCTTGCTGTACGAGCCAAATTCATGAATTGTTCTACGGGCAAGCCGCCAACGCCTTTATGAACAAGGTCACCTTTGCCATTGATGAAAAGTAAAGTTGGATAGGCAGCGACGTTATATTTACCCGATAGATTGGGTCCCTCGCCTTTTTCCATATCCATTTTCACATTGATGAAATTGTCGTTGAAAAACTTGCCAACTTTTTCATCTTTGAAAACAGTAGCCGCCATTTTTTTGCAAGGACCGCACCATTCGGCATAAGCATCCATGAAAATTAATTTATTTTCTTTCTTCGCTTTTTCTAAAGCTTCGGCAAAAGTGCCATGAAAAAAATCTATTCCTTGCGCTTGAGCAACGCTAAATGTTATAACAGTTAATAAAAGAGTAACTAAATTTTTCATTTTCTATTTATTTTCAAAATCTTTTAGACGTTTGTGTTTTTACTTCTGCTCCCGTAAGCATGGCTCCCGAAAGGCACATTTTTTCCAAATCTTCTTGTGAACCTTTAAATACATTAAAATCTACATAACCTTCTACCCCCCTCAGTAATCCGCGATTTCCATACTGCCAAAAAGACCACTGCACTTTTCCTAAGCGTGGCGGTGAGTCACCATACATAGCTATCCATATCGGGTAATTATCAAATTCTCCCGCTATAAATTTATTGTAAAATTTGTAATGCGTATAAATGATGGGGCGAATACTGTATTCTATCTCAATCTGCTCTACCCAATTTCTAATGCCTGCAATGACTTCTTCTCTTGACAAACCTTCATCTTCTTCCACATCAATAACGGGGGGCAAATCGCCATATTGCATGTCCACCACATTCATAAAATTGCGCACTTGCTCTTTTGCAGGAATAGTAGGTCTAAAATAATGATAGGCTCCCCGTTTGATACCCACGCGTTTCATCTCTTGCCAATTTTCACAATATTTTTTATCAAGATGTTGTCGTCCCTCGGTTGCTTTCACAAAGGCGAAAGAGATACCTTCTGAAGCTACGATTTCCCAATTGATTTTTGCTTGATAATGTGAAAGGTCGATGCCTTGCACAGCGTAGCCTTCCAATCGTTTAGTATCGGAATCGCAACCATATTGGGTTGCGGCTAAGAAGGATATGAGGATAAGGCGTTTCATTTCAACCTCCAAATTTAAGTATTTTTTCAATAAACGTGGTAAAAACTTATTGGTTTATTATTCATATAAACGTTCAAAATTTATAAAACGTTTGTTTACAGCAAGTTAAATAAATGGGGCAAAAATCAAACCATAGTTAAAGTTTTATTAAAAGTGTACTATCTCCCCTTTTTGGGTGAAAATAAGATTAAAGCGTGTAAGCTACAAAGTGAAAAAACTTTCAAACAAGCCTTAGTGTTAAACTTATTTCCTTAGTTTTGCCTTGAGATTTCGCAAATATTTAGGATAAGATTTTTTTGAAAAAGTGGATATGATTTTGATTTTTTTTTCAAAAAAAATCAAAATCATATCCA
>JAYUQN010000901.1:0-2769 GCA_043756725.1 Saprospiraceae bacterium | reverse complement strand
AAAAAAAATCCTCGAAAAGCCTTTTTTGTCATATTTATTTTAAAAAATACGACTATCTCAATAAAAAGATTATTTTTGCAAAACAGTTTTATAGGGCAATATATTTTGCAAGAAAAGCCCCTAACAAAATTATAAGGTCAAATCTAAGGATTATAGAGCGATTCTACTAAAAATAATAAACGCCTTAAAAAAGCCATAACATCGTTAAAAAATTAAGGTGATTATTAATTTATGAATAATGCGAATATTTAAATACAGGTTTTTCATTAGAACCTATTTTATATAACTACAAAATTGTATTTTAAAACCCAACATAGGAATAACTGAAAGTGAAAACAGGTTAATGTACCTTTATTGTCTGAAATATTGTCCATTCTCCATTGTCCACTGTCCATTCCTAAAAACCCATTCTTTCACATTATGAAAATTCCAATTTCTATCACGGTCAATGGTAAAGATTACCACCACGAAGTAGAAGCCCGTGAGCTGCTGGTCTATTACTTACGCGATAAGTTGCGCTTGACGGGCACGCACATCGGTTGCGATACCACAGGCTGCGGTGCGTGTACTGTTCATCTTGACGGCAAAGCCGTGAAATCTTGCACCGTTTTGGCGGTACAAGCCGATGGTGCTTCGGTGACAACCATCGAAGGTGTTTGCAGTGGTGACAATTTTTCCCCACTTCAAGCAGGTTTCAAACAAGAGCATGGCTTACAATGCGGCTTCTGTACCCCCGGTATGATTATGACTGCTGCCGACCTTTTGGGACGTATTCCTAATCCAAGCGAGCATGAAATACGGGAAGCTTTGGAGGGTAATATCTGCCGCTGCACAGGCTATCATAATATTGTTAAAGCGGTGCAATATGCCGCTGCAAATATGGTTGAGGGCTGTTCCGCCTAAGTAGTTGCGAATTTATTCGCAACACCCCCTCAGTATTTTATGCTTTTTTAACACTGTTGCGGATAAATCCGCAACTACAAATTGAAAAAATATGTCAGCTTATATAGGACAATCCGTAAAACGCATTGAAGACAAGCGTTTTATCACAGGCAATGGCAGATATACCGATGATATAAAACTGCCCCACATGACCTACGGGCATATCGTGCGCTCGCCTTACGCTCATGCGAAAATCGTATCTATTTCAAAAGATGAAGCCTTGAAAATGGAAGGCGTCGTCGCTATTTTTACAGGCGCAGACATGGCACATATCCGTGGCGTTCCCACAGGATGGCAAGTCAATTTCAAAAATGGGGATACCATGAAAGAACCTGCCCACCCCCTCCTCTGTGCCGTCGGTTCTACGGTGAAACACGTGGGTGATGGTGTAGCCATTATTATAGCTGAAACGCGCGCTCAAGCTCGTGACGCAGCCGATGTTTTATATGTGGAATACGATGTTTTACCCGTTGTCACCAATGCCGCCGAAGCTATAAAAGACGGTGCGCCCCTTGTGCATGAAGAGGCACCCAATAATAAAGCATTTGACTGGCAATTTGGTAGCCCCATTGCGGAAGTAGATGCCGCTATTGCTGCATCTCACCATGTTACAACCTTAAATTTGGTCAATCAACGCCTTTCACCTAATGCGATGGAACCGCGTTCAGCCATTGGTCATTATGACGAATTTGTTGATAAATACACCTTATATACAACTTCTCAAAATCCGCATTTGACACGCTTTTTGATGTGTGCTTTTGTGTTGGGTTTGCCAGAGCATAAAGTGCGGGTCGTTGCGCCCGATGTGGGGGGTGGATTTGGTTCTAAAGTATTTCACTATATCGAAGAAGCCTTAGTTATTTGGTGCTCTAAAGAAATAAAACGTCCTATAAAATGGACTTCTACCCGTACAGAAGCCTTTTTGACCGATGCTCACGGACGTGACCACATCACAAAAGCAGAAATGGGTTTTGATGCTGATGGTAAAATGACCGCTTTGCGGGTCAATACTTTAGCCAATTTGGGTGCATATTTATCCACTTTGGGACCCGCAATACCCACTTATTTGCATGGTACTCTTTTGCAAGGTCTTTATACCACACCCAAAATTAATATTGATTTAGTCGCTGTTTTCACCCATACAACTGCCGTAGATGCGTATAGGGGTGCAGGTCGTCCTGAAGCCACCTATTTATTAGAGCGGTTGGTGGATAAAGCCGCTTTGGAAATGGGCATTGACCCCGCCGAATTGCGTTTCAAAAATTTTATCCCTGCCTTCGACGGCGTGACACAACCGGGTTATGTCACACAAGTCGCTTTGCAATATGACTCGGGCAATTACGCACCTGTTTTGACACGGGCTTTAGAAATGGTTGATTATAAAGCCTTTAGGGCAGAACAAACCGAAGGACGCACTTTTGGTCGCTTTATCGGCATTGGTTTTTCAACTTATATAGAGGCTTGCGGTGTTGCACCGTCTGCCGTTGTGGGTTCTTTGGGTGCAAGGGCAGGTCTTTTTGAGTCGGCTCAAGTGCGGGTTCAGCCAACGGGTAAAGTGAGCGTTATGACAGGCTCGCACTCGCATGGACAAGGGCATGAAACGACTTTTGCCCAAGTGGTTGCCGATAAATTGGGTATCCCGATGGAAGATATTGAAATTGTGCATGGTGATTCAGATGCTGTTGCTTTTGGTTTGGGCACTTATGGTTCTCGTTCGCTTGCCGTAGGTGGTTCAGCGATTGTGAAAGGTATTGAAAAAGTGCTTGAAAAAGGCGCTAAAATCGCTGCTCATAAATTGGAATGTAGTACAGACGACCTTGATTATGC
>JAYUQN010000900.1:0-7377 GCA_043756725.1 Saprospiraceae bacterium | reverse complement strand
TTAGAATTTTCAACAAAACCTTGAGCATCATTTTCTGTCGCTAATTTACGCGTCATTTCTTCACCTAATTGCGTAAAGATTAATTCAAGTGTTGTCATATGGTCTCTCAAATTTTGGCGTTCTAATCCTTTGAGATTTTTATGTTCCATTGGCGTTAATCCAAAAGTTGCTTTTGCTATTTCAGCCGTTAAAATGGAATATTCTTTACCTTCTTGAACACTTCTTTTTTTCCATTCATCCGTTAATTGCTTTCTGACTTCAATGGATTGAATACGCATATCAATCCAATCAAGGGGATATCCTTTTGCTTTGTACAGTTCTTTTACGCGTTCGATACCAAGTTCGGGATTTTCTATTTCATCAATGCGTTCCTTGCCGACCTGTGCAAGCCAGAGTTTGAAGGGTTCTGCTTTAGGTGAAGGTACAGACATGATGATACGAAGCATTACTTCTGTATTGGCACTATCTGTTTTATAGACTTTTCCGTCAGCAGACTGCATTTTCAGTTGAACCCAATTTGGGTTCAACTGACTTTCTTTGTTAATTTTTGATTTCAATTTTGACCAATAAGTTCGAGGTATGGGACTATCTGTTAAAACCTGAATGACATCTACGATTGAAAAATACCATTCGTTGTTGTACCATACTTGGCGAACTTGTTTTTCTTGAAAAAGAACGATTCTATTGTTTTGTTCCATAGTGATAAATTTTTATATCGGTTTTAAAATGCTGATATATGTGCGAATAAAAGCGTAAAGTAAACCAAAGCATTTGAAAAGTTTATATCAAAAGCTTAAATTTTGAAAAAATACTGTCCATAGGACTCCTACAGAGAGGGGGGTAATTATCGCAACAAGGTCAAATCCCCTTTCAAAATTTCTATTTCACCGTTAATCAATTCCACTTCCATGACATAAATAAACACATTGGGTTCTAAAGGTGTGCCTCTGAATTTACCATCCCATGCGGCACTGCGGTCGTCGGGTAAAAAGTTGGTGCGTTCAAAAACGGTTTCACCCCAACGGCTGAATATGCGGAGATATTTCACTTTTTCAACGCTCAGATTAGCATGCGGCATAAAGACGTCGTTGAAACCATCGTCGTTGGGGGAAAAAGTATTGGGAATGAAGATTCTGCGCTTGGTGTTGACTGCTACGTTGAGGAAAATCCTTTCCTTACAGCCATATTTGTCAGAGGCGTTGATGGTGTAAATGGTGGTGACTTTGGGTCTGATAAACACTTGTTCGCACGTGGGGCAACTGACGCCCACAGGCGGTTCCCATTTTACGTTGAGCGGTTCGCGGACGTTGCCTTGTACGAAAACCAAAACACTGTCACCCAAATCCACTTCGCGCGTACCACCCGCATCTATACTGAGGGGGAGTCTGCCATCAATAAAAACACGCGCAGAATCCTTGCAATTGGCTGTATCACGCACCCAAACAGTGTAAAATTCGCGCCCTTTCAAGCCTGAAAAAACGCCCGAAGTGGTGGGTTCTTTAAATGTTGAATCGTCCAAAGCGAACTCGTATTTCAGAGCACCGCCTGTCACATCGCCACGACGGATAACGATAGCCCCTGTGTTGACATTATAACATTTGGAATGAATGACTGAATCTATTTTGAAACGCAGCGGCGGTTTCACTTCTACCAAAACGGTATCCGCATTTTTACAGGTGTATTCAATCGTTTCAGCTTTCAAAATGACTTTATAAGTACCCGCTTTTTTAAAATCATGGAGCGGATTGTTAGAGCCATTTTGTGTGCTATCGCCAAAATCCCAGAGCAAATTGACGCCTTGAATGTCTGAGCTTTTAAACTGCACACGGTAATCGTGGCAAGCATTATTTTGCAAAAAGGTGAATTTTGCCTTTGGATTAGAATAAACATTAATGGTACGTTGTATAGAATCACCACCGCAAACACCCGAAGCGTATTGCTTGACGGTATAGGTACCGGGTTTTTCAAAAATATAAGTCGGATTAGGATTAGTATAGCGGTTGCCATCGCCAAAATCGTAGGTGACAGTAGAACCCGACGAGGCATAATTGGTAAAATTGACCGTCAAAGGTTCGCACCCAGAGCTTTGATTAACGCTGAAAAAGGGGCGCAACAAAGAAGTCGTTACAGCAATGTTTTTTTCAACAGAATCACTCCGACAGGTATTTGAGACGACTAATTTGATTTTATAATCTCTTGAAAATGAATCTGTTGTGAAAATTTGTGCGGGTGGAATAATGTCTTGTCCCGTTTTACCATTTCCGAAATCCCAAAAATAAGAGCGCGGCGAGCCTGTTGAAAGATTATTGAAACCGACGGTTAACGGGGAACACCCTTTTTCAGCATCCATACCAAAATTGGCTTTGGGAAAGGTGTAAACCGTCACTGTTTGCGAATCGCGAATAGCGGCGCAACCTGCTATGAAAGCATTGAGATAGACCTTGAAAGTGGTGTCTTTATCTATGGTATTTCTGAAAGTAACAGTGCTGGGCTGTTTGCTATTAGAAGTCAGACCATTGCCAAAATCCCATAAGTAGTTGACATCACTGCCTTGCGTTCTGTTGTTGAAAATGATGTCAAGCGGCGTACAACCTTCTTTTTTACTAATGTCAAATGCTACTTTGGGCGCACTCAGCACTTGTATTTTTTTATACGCTGTATCGAAACAATTTTGAAAATTACGCACAATGAGTTTCAAATCAAAAGTGCCTTCTTGCCGATATGCCCTCACCGGTTTTTCAAGGCTTGAGGAGTCGCCATCGCCAAAAATCCATTTAAAATCAACCGCTCCTTGCGACCGATGGGTGTAAACTTTAGCTGCATTGCTACAAAATCCTGAAATAGTATCAATATTGGCTTTGGGTGCTGCGTGTACAGTGATGGTTTTAGTCGCAATATTCGGGCATTGTGCGGCAGATTCACGGTAGGTGTAAGTGACTTTGTGTTCTCCTGCACTTAGCAAAGCTGGTTCAAAAATACCTCGAAGCGTATCAGTCACCCCCCTACCCGTCCATGAGCCGCCAGCCGGTGTACCCCCCCTCAGTATCAGCCCTGCGCTAAGCGTTTTACAAACCTCTTGCTCACCATCTGCCGTTACGGTTGTGCCTACTACTGAAATGGTTATGCGTTGGCTGTCTCGACATGTTCCTTGAATGAAAGTGTACATCATGGGATAGGAGCCAATGCCCAGCGTAGCGGGTTTGAAAGTACCATCAGTCGCAACACCTGCGCCTGTCCACCTACCTCCTGTTGGCGCGGCGCGGAGTTTTACAAGAGAATCTATATCACATAACTTATCTTTCAGATTGGGAAAAGTGATATTGAGTGTGCCTGCCAATTGCATGTCATGCACGATACTGGTATCGCCACAGGCATTGGTGGCTTTAAAAGTGACAGAGGAAGCCCCAGCATTTGGAAAATTGATAGTACCGGGGTTTAGATTATTGGATGTTGTGGTTTGACCATTATTGTCGAAAGTCCAGACATACTGAGGGGGTATGCCACCATCTTCAATCAATTTTATTTTGGGTGTAAAAACCAAAGGAATACACGCACCACTGATAGTATCCAAAGATATTTTAAATTTGTCTCTGACAGATATGGTTTCGCTTTCCCATTTTGCAGGTTCGCCACAAAGGTTGGGTGAGGTTAAATAGATTTTATAATCTCCTTTTTTATTAAAACGCACGGTAGGATTGGTGTGAATACCACTGGTTCCATTAACATAAGTCCAACCCGTATCGGGCGTTATTTTCCAAAAAGCACCGGTACTGCTGATAGACGTATTTTTGAGACTCATCGTATATGGCAAGCAATAAACAGGCTGTTTTGGATAATCTGCAAGGGCTGCAGGATTCTCAACGACTCTAATTTTTTTACTAAAAGTATGGCTACCACAAAAACTTGTGGCTGTTAAGGTAACGGTATAATCCCCCACAGCAGTGGGATAAGTGTGTTTGGGCGTTTCCTGTGTTGAGGTATTGGCAGCACCCGAGGCAGGGTCGCCAAAATCCCAAAGAAATTGCATTTCTCGATTGGTTCGCGGGCAGGTTTCATTAACGAAATTGACTGTAGGACTGACAATACAGACATCGAGCGCCGAAAAATTGGATTGCGGACGGGCATAAATAAACACTTCTGAGGTGCTGGCATGGCTGAAACACGTGGGAGCGCGGTTCACCATACGCAAGGTGATTTTATAATCTAAACCGCCAGCAGCTACCGAAGCACAAAAGTTGATAGGCTGATTGTAAGTATGCGTTTGTGGCGATTTGTCTTGCACAATATCTTTTGTGCCATCGCCCCATTCCCAGACATAATAAACGTCATTGCTCCTTTCTTCGCTGACATTGATGGTTGAAATGGATTGCCCAAAGCAAATATCATTGCCTACCAACCGCAAAGCTGCGCTTGGGCGGTCAGGGCATTGGGCTGTAATAAAACTATGTATAGTTAGGGCTATAAGTGTCGTTAATAAACATACTTTCATGGGAATTTGTGTTGTAATTTTCTCTTAAGTTGGTTAAAAAATCGGTTGTGTAGCAAAAAATTAATGCAAAAATAAGAAATTTATTGATTTATGTCAAAGAAGAAATTTTGTTATGTGAAAATTAACCTTTTAACTCTTGTTTTTTGTTAATACAAATGAAAACTTATTTTACTATAAAATGTTTTTATATCTTGCAGACTCCTTATAAAAACAGATGCCATACTTTCGACAGTATAGCATCTGTTTGCATTTTAAACAGGCTTGAAACCAATATTTTTTAACAAGTTTATTTTATAATTAAAAAAACACAAACTATGGATTTTGCATTAAATGGTAAAAAAGTAGCCGCCAACACGGTGCATAAGTGTATTGCTACCCGCAAAGGCGACTGGGTTATTTTCACTTGCCCCATTTGTAAAGATTATGAAAGGCACATGAATCTTTATTCGGGCAATATGAAATTGGTAAAGGGGTATTACAATGAAATTCCCCATCAAGGGTTTCATACACCCGTTGGCATTCAGCCCGAGTTGATGAATATGAATTAACATCAAAACACTTGCAGTAGCATTTCACCACTCAAAATAGGTGTGTGCCGCTGCTTGAATTCGCCCGTTTTTGTTCCAAATGAAACAGACATTGTAAGCCTATAACTATCAGGAGGTAATGCCCCTGCATAGATTATTACTTTTATGCTGCGGTCTTCGGGCTTTATAAAATCCTGTTTGTCAATCAGCAGAAAACGTTCGCGTTTGTCAAATGAAAAAGCATAAACGCGTACAGTGTAAAGTGTGCCTATCGGATAGTCATTTTCATTGAACGGCGGCAATGTGAGAGCTAATTGAAAAGGCATAGACGTTTTAATGCTTTCGGATGGATGAATAAGATTTGTGGCGGTCACCTCAAAAGCTTCATGCACAGGATGAAACGTGTCTGTTTTAGCTTCTCCTTTTTCAAAAAAAACGGGCGGCACAAGTAAGGGCACTTCTGCCTTTAAAGGAGCGTTTTCAATTCTAACATATTGAGACATAGCAACATTTCGAATTTCCTCCGAAAGGAGTCCTTTCCGCAAGGAATCCTTTGGATTGGACAAAGGAGTGCTAACGGACACTCGAGGTTGTCCGAAATCAGTTTTATCGAATGGTAAAGACTTTTTGACCGTCTCAACAGGCAAAACGTTTTCGAGAGGGAACGTAGAAGCGATAAAATCTGTTATCGTTTGGCTGTCAATACCAGAAAAAACTTTCGTTTCGCCCGAGAGCGGGTGCGTTATCTTGCCATGCAGCCTTTGCGCATTGCCGCTTTTGAAAACTTCAATTCTAAATACATGTCTCGACATTTGGGTTGTTGTCACATCCTCTCCTTCTGCGTCAATGGGGGTTCCAAACACCGCATTTTGGCTCAGTTGGGTTTCAAGTTCTCGAACGCGTTTTTTCAATACATCATTTTCTATTTCCAACAGTTTTTCAAGGCTGTGGGTTGAGGCAACAGAGATGGCAACGGGCACTTTTTCGACAACTGCTATTGCTTGTTTTACTGTCTGTTCAACAGGTGACTGGGTGGCTTTCTCCACCGTTGAGTTGGCATTTTGGCTGAAAAAAGAAAGTTGTTTCTCCATTTCTGCCTCTGAGCTGAAATTGCGGCTGCGCGCTATTTCGATGCGATTGCCTGCACGGAGCACGAAATAGTGCTTTTTGTCGGTGCTTTTCACCCGCAAAAAACGGTCAGATAGTGTCGCATTTTTAATAACAGATTTCATACCCGCTTCACATTCGGCGATTTTTTGATAGGCTTGGCTGAACAGCAATGCCTTGCCCGAAGCATCGTTGAAATGAAAATAAAATCGCCCATCTCCACCTTTGAGGGTTTCAAAACCTGCTTGACCTGAGCGCGACAATTGCGTGAGGTTATACTCGTCTGATTTGTGAGCTTGGTTCATGTTTTTCTTATTTTTGGCGTTCAACGTTGATGTTTGAAAAGCAGCCCGACAGAGTGCGCCTCTGACGAGCTGCTTTTACGGTTACAAAACACACTTCATTAGCTTTGATAGTATTCAACTAATGGAAACTCTGTGAACCCGCAAATTGGGCAAGGTGACACACCCGTAGGTAAAAGCATCATACGGACAACAAAACGCACAACACCGTCTGGCATGGAGTTGGGAGCAATTGTCAGCGTAACGCTGTTTGATTGGATGTTTCCAGAGGTAATGGACGGTATGATGCCTATTTCACCCGGTCCCATCAATTCGCACAAGACATCAAATTTCCACAATGCCGTGCCTGCATCGAAAACCGCTGGAAGCCAACCTGAAGTTGCCCAACTGAATTGAAACTGTGTGGCTTGGTCGCGTTGAATGATGCGCGGATTAGGGTTTGTCAATACAGGTACAGGCGCGCCTGCTGCATTAAGTTCAAAGTAATTTGCTTGGGCTGAGATGCCGAAATCACCCGCCGTGACGAATGTGTTTTCAAAAAGAATAGCTGCCATGATTAATAATTTTTAAGGCTGCGGAATGTCTTATGGTGTTTGGTTCAAGGATGGAAAGAAGATTTCAACGCCATAATCGGTCTGCAATTGTTAAATATTTTTTGAGAATTAATTATATGATTTCTTGAACCACGCTGCAAACATGCAATAGGAGGACTTAGTTTTTGCTTAAAATTCTATTAGTTTTTACTTAAAATTTACTAAAATCACTTAAATATTACTTAAAATTTAATTAGATTTTTAATTATTTAGCCGTACCACGGACTTCAGTCCGTAAAAGTCTAATCATTAAAGGAATCCTCCATGTCGCCCCCCCGACCCCCAGAGGGGGAGTACATCCGAAGTAGCTTAGAGTTTTGTACACTTTCCTTGAAAAAGTAACTAATTCTGACTTTCTT
>JAYUQN010000899.1:0-2771 GCA_043756725.1 Saprospiraceae bacterium | reverse complement strand
TGGCGTAATTAAAATGTATCTAATCAGTTGATAATGAATGATATATAAAGGCTACAGCGTGAAAAAGGTAAATTAAAAGCACTGAAATAAAGGGTTTTTATCAATATTTTGGTAAATAATATCCCTACGAAGTTTATGAAATCCCCAATTTTTAAAGATTTTAAAATGGGTTCGACAAAAATTACGAAAGGAGAAAGCAAAAATAGCTTTCAAAAAGAATAAAGCTACTTTTTTCCTAAAGCTTGAAGTATCCAATGAGGTACTTTGAGCAATACGTAAAGTATGTTTGACCATTCTAAAAAATTGTTCAATTTGAGTTCTTTGAAAAAATCGGCGGCGTAAAGTAATGGCTTTAATGTCTTTATCGGTGGAAAAAATAATTGAGACTGTTTTACTGTTGTTGAAACGAAATAAAAGAACGGTGACCTGTTTGCCCAAATACCGATAATATAGGCGCATTCTTAGCGTAAATGGTTTGCCTTTATTGTTTTCATCGGCATAAAACAGGGCTTCTTCTCTTAAAAAATTAGGTAAAAGCACCTCGTGAAAATTGCCTTTTACTCCCCAAGGTGTGGTAAAAATGTGTGTTTTTTCGGCTACTCCGATAAAAATAATCGCCTTATCCTCACACCAATTGATGATATCGGAGTCGGTTAAGCCGCTATCAATACTCAAATACAGTTGTGGTAATTTGATGGAAGTTTCATTTTTTTTGTTGGCTTGGTCTATTAGTCCATCTAAATACGCTTTTATTTCTGTCAAATTGGCTTGTAAAATCGCCTTACTTGACTCCTTGCGTTTGACCAAAGAGAAAACTAAGGGGTAAAAAGTGTCTTTTAGGACAATCCCTGCCAAATTCACGCAAAAACCATACACCACGCTCTTGCTTTGTCCGCTAAAAAATCTTGCGAAATATTCGCCCAATTCTTCATTGGCAAACCAATGTTTGAATATCGAATCGTCGCCGACTATCGTGGCTTCTGCTCGCGATTGTGTCGCATCACTTTGGCGGCATAAAGCGAGAAACGCTTTTGAAAAGGCTGACCGGGCTGCATGGTTAAATATGATTTGTATTTGGGTATGCGATATTTTTTGCCATATTTTACTCGCTTTATTGCTCTTTATGCCACAGATGGCTGACAATTCTGTTAAATTATTGGCGCCATAAAGTGTGCCTATCAATTGCAGGCATACAACTTTATGGACTTGACCTCTTTCTTGAGGCGATAAATTCACTTTTTCTAAGGCGGATACTAAATCAAAGCTTTCTTCTACTTTTTTTTGCGTAAAAAGGACTAATGCTTTGGTTAATGTTTTTTTAAATCGTTCTTTTGCATCGTTTTTTTTTTTGACGATGCAAAAGTCTTAATTCTTTTGCAATTTCTTTGAAGCTGTAAAAGATTCTTTGTAATTTTTTATAGCTTTTTTTTGTCCTTACATGATATTATCTATTTCTCTGTTTAAATAAAACACCTTTTTCATACCATTTATTGATTAATACATTGATAATCAATTATTTATAAATGGCGGCATTACGCCAATTTAAATCCTTAAAATCCCAAAAATCCTAATTCAAGTTTCAATTGATACTAAAAACCTTATCGTAATTAGAAACGATTTTTTCTTTAATAGAGTTTGTAGGAGCAGAAAAATTAACACCTTCAATAAATTTGAGATAGTTGATAGTCAAAGGAATAGCGACATCAAAGCCTTCTGTAAAGGGCATATCTTTTACAATCACAACATTTTTAGGTGTCGTAATGAAAAAGCGCATCGTGTCTTTTTTACCTTGCCCCTGCCATTTCACAACGGCTATACGATTGAAAATATAGGTTTTTTCAGCATTTAAATACATCGAATCACGCTGTGTACTGAGGGGGTGTGCGGCGGGCATTTTTTTTGGGTCTGTTTTATTAGCTTCCCCATTTAAACCAACTTTGAACTGCAATTTACTGAATTTTCTACTTTCGTTGAAACTGCCAATTTTAAAATCAAACCCATTATTAAGACCCACTAAAGCATAATTGCTCAACGTGCGTATCGTATCTTGTTGACGATAGAGCAGGGTGCTATCTATAACGGTGAAAAATTTATTATCAGGTGTAACCAATTGAAAATCAGAGAGATAGAACTGCCCTTCGATAATTTGAAGACTATCTAAACCTATTTTATACTTATTTTCAAACTTAAATTTTTCTTTTGAGACATTGTCTGAAAGGTAATCTGTTTGCAGCGTCAGATTGGGATAAGTGCAACAATTGTCTTCGCATGTTACGGTTGCGGTGACATCAAAATTAGTAGCTTTGGCATCAAGGCAACCTTTTGAGGGGTCTTGACAATTTGAAAAGAGCAAAATGAGTAAAAATACTGATGGTACATCCCGAAATAATCGGGAGGGGGGTAAAAAACGACCCAAACTTGCGTCAAGTTTAAAACTTGACGCAAGATGTTTCACAAATAGCTTAACTTTTTTTATTTTTTTCATAATCTTTCATCAATTGCTTAACGGTTTGTTTCACTTGGGCAGAAAACTCTTTATCTATAATCCAGTGATAATATTGCTTATCTTTTGCCAACACATCTACCACAGGCTGCCCATTGTATTTTCCAAAGTTAAAAACGATAATTCCGTTCATATCGTATTTGAGTTTCTGGGTAGCATCCACTGTTCTCAAATCATTTGTGAAATCGTGGATAACTTGAATATCGTTTTTAATAGGTTGTTCGATAATTCCCCCTTCTTCATCTACCAAGTTTTTACCTTCATAATA
>JAYUQN010000898.1:0-7384 GCA_043756725.1 Saprospiraceae bacterium | reverse complement strand
ACGAGTTCGGATAAATCCGAAGCTACGGGTTCGGCTGAAGCCGAAGCTACGGGAAGCTACGAGTTTTACGTATTTGTATAAATCCGAAATTTCAAAATGTTAATTAACAAATACGTGAAAAATAATTATAACTAATTGATTGACAATTTGTTATAAACATTTTACTTTTGCTTGTGAAATTATTAACAAACAAAGTACGCTATGTTCAAAACAGACTACACAAGCATTTTGCCACATATTCAACCACTTGGATATACCTTTTTTGTGACCTTCAACTTGTATGGTTCGCTCCCGAAAGAGGTCGTAGAGAAAATAAAAAAAGAACATGAGTTGCGACAACATGAAATTCGCTTCTCTGACCATCCCGATAAAGACATCCTATACTATCGTGAAAAAAAGGTGCATTTCAAACGCTATGACGATGCCTTAGATAAAATTCACAACGGCATAAGATTTCTTGAAGACCCTGTAATCGCCCAACTCGTTGCTGATAAATTGCATGAATTTGATGGGCGATATTACCATCTTATGGGTTATACCATTATGCCTAATCATGTTCACATGTTGGTTGATTTTTCAGTTCAACTTCATCCCGATTTCAAATTTTTAGAAAAAGAGTACACCCAATTACACAAAGTAATGAGCCTTATAAAAGGGAGTACAAGTTTTCAAGCCAACGGTATCTTAGACCGTAGAGGTACTTATTTTTGGCAAAAAGACAGTTATGACCATTATATTCGTAACCCTGCGGAATGTAAAAGCATCCTTAATTATATCAAAAACAACCCTGTAAAAGCTGGTTTAGTTGCTAATTGGAACGACTGGAAATTTACATACGTAGCTCCGGATTCATCCGAACTCGTAGCTTCGGCTTTAGCCGAACCCGTATAAACGGCTTTAGCCGTTGTCAAAACTACGCAACGGCTAAAGCCGTTTATACGGGTTCGGCTAAAGCCGAAGCTACGGGTTCGCATGAATGCGAAGCTACGGTTAAAAATTAAAATAATTCTTCGCATTATAATAGCAAATATCCTGTACCAATTTTCCCAACCAAGCCACATCATTCGGCAATTCCCCATTTTCAACATCTTGACCAAACAAATTGCACAACAATCTTCTGAAATACTCGTGCCGAGGGAAGGATAAAAACGAGCGAGAATCCGTCAGCATACCGATAAAACGGCTCAATAAACCCATATTTGAGAGGGTGTTGATTTGTTTTTCCATCCCGTCTTTTTGGTCTAAAAACCACCAACTGCTGCCCCATTGAACCTTACCTGCAATAGAACCATCGTTGAAATTGCCTATCATGGTGGCAAATATTTCATTATCGGCAGGATTAAGGTTGTAAATCACCGTTTTTGCAAGGCGATTATTTTCATCTAAACCTCTTAGAAATTTTGAGAGTGCTACCGCTTGTTTGAAATCACCGATAGAATCCCAGCCTGTGTCGGGACCCAATTCACGCAACATACGGGTATTGTTGTTGCGGAGTGCGCCCAAGTGAAATTGCTGTGTCCAACCTAAAGCGTGGTACATTTCACCCAAATGGTGTAGGATTGCAGATTTGAAAATCAAGGCTTCCTTTTCAGTCAATTTTTTACCTAAAATCGCTTTTTTATAAGCGGCATCCGCTTTTGCATCGGTGAAATCTTCGGCATAAAGTTGCTCCAAACCGTGGTCGCAAAGTTGACAACCCAGCGTTACAAAAAAATCTGCACGGTGGCGCAACCCCCTCAGTAAATTGGCGAAATTATCAAGTTCAAAGCCAACAATTTCACCTAATTTTTGAATATACGTAGGGAAACTAGGGTTTTCAATCAAGATAAATTTATCTGGACGGAATGCAGGAAGCATTTTGAAACCCGCTGCGTCACTGTGAAATTTTTGATGAAATTCAAGTGTATCCAAAGGGTCGTCTGTTGTACAGACAACCTCGACATTCATTTTTTTCAACAAATTATGAACAGAATATTGAGGGCTGTTCAGTTTTTCACTGGTAGTGTCAAAAATGCTTTTGGAAGTATCGGGTTTCAATAAACGGTTTTCATCGAAATAACCTTTCAATTCCAAATGCGTCCAATGGTACAATGGGTTTCGCATGGTGTAAGGCACAGTTTCAGCCCAGCGTTCAAACTTTTCAAAATCAGTCGCTTTGCCTGTAATGAAATGCTCGTTGATGCCATGCACCCGCATCGCCCGCCATTTGTAGTGGTCGCCATAAAGCCATGCTTTTGAGATATTTTCAAACTGCCTATCGCCTGTAATTTCATTGGGCGGTAAGTGGTTGTGGTAGTCAATAATCGGTAAATGCTTGGCGTACTCGTGGTAGAGCCGCCGAGCGGTTTCAGATTGCAACAGAAAATCGTCTGTTAAAAATGTCTTTTGTGCTGTGGCTATGCCGTTAGTTGTTGTCATTTTCATAGTAGTTGCGAATTTATTCGCAACAGTTAATATTTTGATAATTATAATTTAGAAGTTAAAGATTAATTTACGCTACTGATTATTTTCACACGAATTTCACGAACGAAAACACGAATTTCACTAATTTAGATGTTGACAGGATTTCTTTCATTGAAAAATGTACAGTCAACATCTAAATTGGTGAAATTCGTGTTTTCATTCGTGAAATTCGTGTGAAAATTTATCTACGTTGCGAATGAATTCGCAACTACAGGTTGCAAAGCTGCCGTTTTCTCCAACGTCTCCAAAATCCCATTTTCTATCATTTCATGTAAAAAGAAGGCGATATTTGAAGCAAAATAGGGCAGATTTTTCAAAGTATCGTCAAAAAGCCTATCGTCTGCGATGGCGTTTTTGACAAAATTTTCCAATTGTGGACGGCTAAAATCCTCCACATCAGCCCAATGTTCTTGTAAAAAAGCGGCTTTATCGTCATTGATAAGGTAGGACTCTTTTGTTTTCAGATTTTCACCGAAGTACTGCCCATTTTCCATTTTTACAGGTCTTGAAAACAGCAAATAAGCGGCAAAACCCATGCTCATCAAAGGCGGCATTTTATCATATTTTTCATAATACCGTTGAAAAGTGAGGGCGTTACGGGATTGCATTTTAGAACTGCATTGTACCGTGATACTCAACAACCTATGCGCTATAAAAGGGTTTTTAAAACGATTGATAACCGCTTCGGCAAAGCCTTCTGCATTGTCGCAAATACCCTCCAATGTAGGGACAATTTCATCTAAAATAACCCGCTCCACAAAACGACCCAGCAAAGGGTGCGACATCATATCTACCACAAATTTTTCACCCGCAAGAAATGCCATTGGTACTGAAATGGTATGTCCACCATTCAAAACACGCAGTTTTTGCTCTCTGAAAGGCGTAATATCATCTGTTATGACAAGGCGACTGTCGGTTTTAGCAAAACTCAATCGGTCTTGTACACGCCCGTTGCCTTCCACTGCCCAGAGTAAAAACGGCTCAGCTTGTATGGCTAATTTGTCTTGAAAATCCATTTTTTGATGGTCTTCTGCGGACAATGCGCCGGGAACAATTCTGTCAACCAAAGAATCGCAAAAATCGCAATCCATATTGAGCCAGTGTGAAAAATCTTCGGGCAGCTTGTTGTGTTCAGCGTGTTTCAAAACATACCCCCTCAGTAATTTGCCATTATTGACCAATAATTCGGTAGGGATGACGGTCATACCCGAGGCTTCTGAGCCTTTGAAAAACTGGAAACGCTTGTATAAAAAAGCCGTCAATTTTGCAGGAAAAGATTTAGGCGAGGATTTTTCCAAAGGAATCCCTTCGGAAAAAATATCTTCTTCCACATATTGCAAACCGACTTCCGTTGTGTTTGAAATGATGATTTGCATCGCTGGATTTTCAGCACATTTCAAAACAGCATCCCACTCCGTATTAGCATTGACCACACGGCTCAAAGCGGTCATAACTATTTGATTTTCAGAGGCTTGTCCATCGTCATAAACCCCTCGTTCGTGCAAGGTGTAGAGGCAATCTTGGTTATCAAAATCCGAAGTATCCGAACTTGTGGATTTTACAACCACGGCACGCCCGTTGAACACGCCTTGCTTATTTGCCTTGTCCATCAAATAATTGGGCAGACCCCTCAGTAAAACGCCAGTTCCGAATTGCAAAACACGTTCGGGCAAGTCCAATAGTGCGGTTGGCAAGCCGAGAGTTTCGGTATAATATTTTTTATTTAAATGGCTCATTGTCTATATGTTGTAACGGCGACTTTAGTCGCTGATTGAATGTGGTTCAGCGACTAAAGTCCAATGCCATTAAGCCTCGCATCCCCCCGACCCCCAGAGGGGGAGTACATCCGAAGTAACTTAGATTTTGTACAATTTCTTTGAAAAAAAGTACCGAATTCTGACTTACTTCGGATGTACTCCCCCCTTGGGGGTTGGGGGGATGCTTAGCTTAATGGTATTGGACTAAAGTCGCCGTTACCAATAAGTTATTACGGTATTTTCACGGCTTGTCGTGCTAAAAGCTTCCAACTACCACTTTGCTTTTGCCAAATTGTCATAATGTGAATTTTGATAGTGCCGGGGTCTTTCCCAGCATTTTTAGTTTCACCAAATAAATTATGGCGCACAATAGCCGTTTTACCAGCTACTTTAATGGTTTGCTCTGATAAGTCAATTTTCACAAAATCAGATTTTCCACTTGCGAAGGCTTCTACAAATTGTGCCTTGTTTTCAATAGTTCCGCTTGAATGTCCGTAGCTCAATTCTTCGGCAGCGATAGCGGTAAGTAATGCACCATCGCTGTCAACCATCGCTTTACGAAGGGTTTCTACGGCTTCGGCAACAGCTTTTTCAGCTTTGGTTTGTGCCGTGTTTTTTATTGAAAAACTGGCTAAAAGAGCGAGAATTAGTAATATTTTTTTCATTTTAATGTAGTTTTTTTAACTTGAATTATTTCAAATCCCCAATCGCCACCGCATCCATATCCGTAAAAACTTGATTTTCACCCGCCATAGCCCAAATAAAGCTATAATTGGTCGTACCACTGCCCGAATGAATAGACCACGGGGGTGAAATAATCGCTTGATTATTGGCAACCACCAAATGCCGTGTCTCCTGCGGCTGACCCATGTAGTGCATGACCCGATGCGCTTCTGGCACATCAAAATAACAGTAAATTTCCATGCGTCTATCGTGTACATGGGCAGGCATGGTATTCCAAACGCTGCCTGTTTTTAAGACCGTTAAACCCATGACCAATTGGCAGCTTTTTATACCGTCCAAGTGGATGTATTTATAAATGGTGCGCTCATTGGCTGTTTCCACGCTGCCCAATTCAACGGGCGAAGCATCCTCTTTCGGCATCATGCGGTTAGGATAATCCCGATGCGCTGGGGTGGACATGATGAAAAATTTTGCGGGATTGTCTTTGTTTTTACTTGAAAAAACGACCCCCCCCGTATTTTTACCTAAATAAAGGCAATCTAATTTATTGACTTGGTAGGTTTTTCCATCGGCTTGAATTTCACCGTCACCTCCTATGTTTATAATGCCCATTTCACGTCTTTGTAGAAAAAAATCGGCTTTAAGTTCATTATAATTACCCAAAGTCATGGGTTCTATGGGCATTGAGCCACCAAATATGACTCTATCATATAGGGTGTAAGTGAAATGAAAAGTGTTCGCTTCAAAAAGCGACTCCATTAAGAAATTTTCCCGTAGTTCAGCCGTGTTCATTGAGGCTGTTTCCTTTGGGCTTTGAGCGTATCTGGTTTGCATATTTTTAATTTATTGAAAATCAATTAGTTGCGGATAACGGCTGAAGCCGTTTTGACGGGTTCGGATAAATCCGAAGCTACGGGTTCGGCTGAAGCCGAAGCTACCTGCCCATCCATCCACCATCCACCGTCAATATCGTTCCATGCACATAATCACTGGCTTTTGATGCTAAAAATATCGTTGCGCCTTTAAAATCATCGGGTTCGCCCCAGCGTCCTGCGGGGATGCGGCTCATAATGGAGGCACTGCGTTCAGCATCTTTGCGTAAGGCATCGGTATTGTCTGTGGCGATGTAACCGGGGGCAATAGCGTTGACATTCACGCCTTTTGAAGCCCATTCATTGGCAAAGGCTTTGGTCAAACTGCCCACTGCACCTTTACTTGCGGCATAGCCCGGAACGGTAATTCCTCCTTGAAAAGTGAGCAAAGAAGCGGTAAAAATGATTTTACCCGACCCTCTCGCTATCATGTCTCTACCGATTTCACGGGTCAAAACGAATTGCGCTGTTTGATTGATTTCAATAACGGCATCCCAATATTCGTCGGGATGTTCGGCAGCGGGTTTTCGCATGATAGTACCTGCATTGTTGACTAAAATATCAATGACAGGATTCTCTTTTTTTAATTTTTCAATGAACTTATAGACCTGTTTTCTATTTGAAAAATCGGCTTGGTAGGCTTTGAAATTTCTACCCAATGCTTTCACCGCTTTTTCAATCTCACTGTCTTTTTTTTCAAGCGTGGCTGAAACGCCTAAAATATCTGCCCCAGCTTCTGCCAAAGCGATAGCCATGGCGTAGCCAATGCCTTTTTTACAACCTGTCACGAGAGCCGTTTTACCCGACAAATCAAATAAATTCATATAAGAAAATTAAAAACAAAAGGGTAGTGAATGTAGGCTATCAGATATTTGGTTTACAATGTTGTCGCATATCAAACATCTGACATCGTACATCCGCTACCCCTCAGTATTACAACAAAAATGTATAAAAGAATGTAAAAACAAGGTTTTATGCCCTGTTAACACTCAAAAATAGAGTGAGTTTTTTTATTTACAGGTATAAAGAACGGCAACGTTTCCGAAAAAAAACTTGAAACACGCCTACTTCCACTTTCATAGCGATAAACAGAAAAGGAACAGAGTTTGACAGAGAAAAATTAAGATTTTGAAGGGATACGAAGCCTTTCGCTGTTTTTCACGCATCGGGCGTATTGTCTTTGTCTGTGCAAGGTTTTTTTTACAGAGGGGTATTAATTTTTTTACGCCGTTCTCATAAAAAAACCTTTACTTTGTAAACAGATAAAAAAACATCAAAAGGCAATAAATCTTAGATAAAAATTAAAATAGGATATGACAACAATGATAAAACTGCCGTTACGGTCTCTGAATCTGGAAGTGGTTAGGGATTTACAAGAAAAATACCCAGAAGCAGAAATTAGCGTCAATCTTCATCAAGATAGAAATCAAGCACCTCTGAGCGAGTCGCAATTTTGGAAAATAATTGCGCTCTTAAATTGGCATCAAGAAGGCACTGATGAAGCCGTCGTTAAGCCTGTGATTGCTCACCTTGAAGCAGGCTCTACGCGTCATATCTTTGAGTTTGCGGATATTCTGTCTGAAAAATTATATGCTTTGGATGGTCGTG
>JAYUQN010000897.1:0-2773 GCA_043756725.1 Saprospiraceae bacterium | reverse complement strand
ATTAAAAAAATGAAAGGCTATCAAGCGAGTTTATTGGCGACCAGTTTAGCCATCGCTATAGCCATTTCAGCTTATGGAATGCCTTTAAAATTAGCTTTATTGTCCACAGCTAATGGTGCTTTATATGGCTTGTTTCCGATATGTTGGATTATAATTACCGCCGTTTTCCTGTTTAATATCACGATAAAAAGTGGGCAATTTGAGATTATTAAGCATTTTATGGCATCTATTACAGCCGATAGGCGGTTGCAGGCTTTGCTGATTGCTTTTTCTTTTGGTTCATTTTTGGAAGGGACAGCGGGCTTTGGCGCACCCGTAGCCATAACAGCCGCTATGCTTGTCGGCTTAGGTTTCAATCCGCTTTATGCTGCGGGTATTTGTTTGATTGCCAATACAGCACCTGTGGCATTTGGGGCGATAGGCATACCGATTACTGTTGCCTCGCAGGTAACATCTATTCCCGAAATGGCTATTTCACAACTCGTTGGGCGCACACTCCCGATTTTATCGGTTGTACTCCCTTTTTACTTGGTAAATATCATGGCGGGTTTCAAAAAATCATTGGAAATTTTACCTGCAATCATCGTTTCGGGCGTTTCATTCGCATTTTTACAAGGGTTTTCCTCCAATTTTATGGGTCCCGCACTGCCTGATGTGATAGCGGGTATTGGCTCTATTTTAAGTTTAATGTTGTTATTGAAATTTTGGAAACCCAAAAGCATCTGGCGTTTCGAGAATGAACCACTACCTATTATTGATACAAATATTAAATACACAACGGGGCAGATTATACGGGCATGGTCTCCTTTTATCTTACTGACACTTTTTATCATGGCATGGGGCATGAAGCCGATTAAAGAAGTTTTCAACGCCATTGGAACACTTCAATTTGAGTTTCCGGGCATCCACAATGTTATTTTAGATAAAAGCGGCAAAGGCATTGCCCATATTTTCAAATTCAATTATTTATCGGCTTCTGGCACAGCCATATTGCTGTCTGCCATCGTGTCAATTCCTTTAATCGGCTTAAAATTTAGAGAAGCCATAACTATATTTAAGGAAACGCTGATTCAACTGAAATTTCCTATTTTGACTATTTCTGCGGTCTTAGGTTTTGCCTATATCGTCAATGATTCGGGTATTACGCTTACGATGGCAGAAGCCTTAGCCAATACGGGTTTTTTATTTCCCTTCTTTGCCCCAGTGTTGGGCTGGTTGGGTGTTTTTATAACGGGTTCAGATACGTCTGCCAATGCCTTGTTTGGTAAACTACAAGCGTCAACCGCAACTGCCATAGGTGTTGACCCTGTAATAACCGTTGCGGCGAATGTCTCGGGAGGGGTCGTGGGCAAAATGATTTCGCCTCAATCCATAGCCGTTGCCGCAGCAGCTGGCGACTTGATTGGCAAAGAATCAGAGCTTTTCAGATTTACGGTGAAACATAGCTTTATCATGCTCCTTTTTATTTGCTTTATTGTTTTGGGTCAAGCATATTTATATAGCTGGATTGTCCCCAAATATCAAATGCTGGTTGCCAATACGGGGGCTATCATCCTTGATTTTACAAAAGGTTATATTTATTTAGGGGTGTTTGTGCTTGTAGTTGTTGCTTTTGCAGCTTCGATATTTCAGTTAAACAGGAAAAAAAAGAATTGTTAGATAAAATTGATGCTTTTTTGAGGAAGAACTTGTGAATTCTATTAATGAAGTGAGGTTTATCCCCCCTCAGTATTTTGCAAAAAAAAAGCGGATTCTGCATGGAACCTGCTTTTTTAGGCATAAGGTAAACCGTTAATATACATGAAACGGGGTAAAATCCCCGAAAGCAGAGACGTTGCAGTGCAACGTTTCTACGTCAATTTTCATAGCATTTTGGGGTATTATGCCAATGTAGAGACGTTGCACTGCAACGTCTCTGCTTCATTTTGTTGTTAAATTATTCGGGATTTTACCCCGTTTCATGTATAAAACCTAAAATACTTCCCTATATGAAATAAATTTGTTTTATTTGCAACCATATCAAAATTACTTTTATCATGGTCACTAAACAAACCTATTACCATATAGCCTTTATAATAGGCGCACTATTTCCTACCACTCAAGCCCAAACCCTCCTACACATCCAAAACGGCTGTCATTTCAATGGCAATGAAACACCTAAAACCTTGTATGGCTATGACCCCTCGGAGGAAGCCATACAAATCGTTGGGCAGATAACATCGGCTATTGGTTTGGAGCAAAATTTTGTGATTAAAGCGGCAAATGTGCCCAATGCACTCGCTTCTACTGAGGGGGGGCAACGGTATATATTGTATAGCACCACATTCCTTGAAAATTTTAAAAAAGATGCTAATACCAAATGGGCGGCATATTCTGTCTTGGCACATGAGGTTGGGCATCACCTAAACAATGATGATTTTACAGAAACTGATACCAAGAAACGCAAGTTGCTGGAACTCGCAGCTGACCGTTTTACAGGCAATGTCCTTCAAAAAATGGGTGCCACGCTTACCGAAGCCCAAGCGGGTGTGAACACTTTTTCAAAGGATGAAAGCAAAACGCATCCACCTAAATCCGCTCGACTGGAAGCCATTGCGAATGGGTGGAAACAATCGGAAGAACGGGAGCCGCCGAAGGATAAAAACCCCACAGCAAATGACAAGAAAGCACAACAATGGTATGATAAAGGCAGTAGAGAGACAGATCGCACCAAAGAAATTGAGCTTTATACGAAAGCCATTGATTTAAAACCCGATTATGTTCCAGCACTCTT
>JAYUQN010000896.1:0-21324 GCA_043756725.1 Saprospiraceae bacterium | reverse complement strand
AAGTATTCTATGTTTTTTCGTGCTTACATAGGTTAGTGTAAAGCCTTTGAATGCCATACCCATGATTTTTTATTTTTTTTAAAATTTTTATTTTTTTTAAAATTATTTAATAATATTATTCTTGTTTTAACAAGGTAAAGCATTGATTTTCAATCAATTATACCCATGTCGTCGGCATGATATTTATTATAGAGAAAACGTTAAAAAAATTTCCTATCGTGTCGTTTGTATTCAAAAGAACCTCTTCACCGCTGAAGACGGTATTTTATCACACGAAATGCTAACGGTGTATTATTTATTGAAATCGTTGTTTTATAGCATTAAAAAAGCCTGCTGAATCCAATCAGCAGGCATATAGAGAATAAGATGAAAACAGTAGCTTGCCTTAAAACTGAATCATCACATCGGTTGGGATGACCCCTGAAAGACCAAAACCTTTTTTCAAAAGCAGTGCCTCACGGTCGTATAGATTGACAGAAATCGTGACGGGTTCGCTTTTTAAAGCAATCATCTGACCGTCTGAAGCAGATACACATTCAAGCTGTAAGGTCACAACATCGGGTGCTGTACGCCCTTTGGATTCCACTCGGACAATTTTAGCGATGCCGTTACTGCCTTCTGCAATCAATATATTACCATCTTTTGAGGAAACGGCTCTTGATGTTTTAAATATCAAAATTTGAGACGCTCTGACTTCTTTCATCAAAGGAGCTTGATTACAACTTAGAAAAACAGGCGTTCCCGCAGGTAAAAGGACTTTTTCCTTTGTTTCAAAGGTTTCAGGAATCAAATGGGTAAGCCCTGCTTGTCCAAGTCCGATATGACAAGATTGAAAGAATAAACCAAAAGCGCATAAATAAAAGATGCTTTTTTTCATGTTGAAAATTTTATGATTAAAAAAATGGATTGTATAAATCAAATAGCACACACTAACGTCTTGATAGTTTAATTTTGACATTTTCCCGAACCAATGCTTCAATGCTTGTTCCGCCTTTAATCGCTATCGTTCCTCTTCGGCTTTGTCGTTCTTTTCGCAAAGTGCCACTGAGCGGAACGAGCGTGTCATCTACAGCTTGCACGCCTGTCATCTCAATTTCTAACACATTACCGTCGTTTTTTTTCACATAGCCAAAAGCGATGGACTTAACGCATACCAATTTTTCGTAATCAACCACCACAGAGCGTTCAACCGAAAATTTAACAACTTCTCTGTCTGCCAAATCTTCTGCATCTATCTCATTATCAAGTGTCACTATAATAGGTGTATGAGCTGGCAGTATGATAAACTCGGGTGTTTGACTTGTAAAAGCTGAAAGCATCAAGCTTACCGCACCGATTAAAATTCGATTAATAAAAGTCTTTTTCATCGTCATTTTGTTTTATTACTTCTTAGTGTAAACCACCCGATACCCATACCCCAATTTTTATATATTTTTTTATTTAAAAAAATGGGTATATATGATTCATCTATGACACTTAATAGTAAATTTGTATTTGAAAAGCAAGCCATATAAAAGTCAATGAAACGAACATTTTTTTTAGCACTATCCTATTTTAGCCTGAATCTATTGCTCGCTCAATCCCTTAACGCTGTCTGGGATTCAACCTATACGGAGCGTCCAAATGTGAGGATTCAACATATCTTTCAAGCGTCCAATGGGCAGTTGGTAGCTGTAGGAGCTATTCAAGATTCTGAAAAAAATAAAGACGATACGCGAGGCGTTTTTATGTTGATGGACAGCACAGGCAAAGCCCATACACCCAAATATTTTACAGCCGTAGATAAAACCGTTTACAATGTCTTTTTCTCTGCTTTTGAGGCTCAAAGTGGCGGGTTTTATCTCATTGGCAACTATGGTTCTTCTGAAACCCAGTCGCATGGTTGGGTTGTAAGAGTAGATAAAGGCGGTAAAATATTACGCAATCGGACATTTGAAGAGGAAAACATCCGTTTTGAACGAGCTTTGAAAAATACGGATGAGTCTTTAACACTTATAGGACAGAAAAATAGGAAAATTGCCGCTATACAGTTTAAGAAAAATGAAGTCAAAAACATAGCCTTGCCTAAGCATTGGGAAGCACAAGGGCATGTGTTGGCGGCAACATACGATACAACCCGCAATTTAGCAATAGCGGGTAAAAATGACGACAAATCTTTTACTTGGGTCAATCATTGGGATAAACCTAAGCCTTTTATCTTAAAAGACAGTAAATACGAACCCGATAATATCGCTGCTATTTTCACGCCTTCAGGCAAAACTTTTTTCTTCGGGGATACTTATCGTAAAGGGAAAAGCAATATTTGGATGTCAGAGACTCAAAATCAATTACCTAAATTGGGTGACAAATCTCGAACGCCCAACCTCGAAAACCAGACAATGCTAGAGTCTTTGTTTGAAAATGGTAAAAATACTGATGCCTTTCGAGCTGCTTTAGCCTGGTCTGATGATTATTTGATACTGGCGGCTTGCACAAAAAAGCAAACTAATAGCTTGAAAAATAGGCTCTGTGGTATCTCAACTCAAAAACCGAACACTGTCATAGATTTACCCACCCGTGATACATTGGGTTTTGACGAGCGTTTTTTTATGCGGGGTATGACAAAAGCCTTTGATGAAACCGTCTTACTCTGGGGTATGGATGAAATAAAAAACGCAACTCGGGTCGTACGGTGGCGGTGGTCGGATACGCTTGCGTCTAAAAACAAGGTGGCTCTTGCCAAAGGAGCCGCGCTTTTTGATTGCTCAAATATACGCTTTGACGATTCAGATTTGGGTGATGGCGATGGTATCATCGAAGCACGCGAAGGCGGTGCTATTGCTTTTGAGGTCAATTCAAGGTCGAACATTCAAGTTCAAGCCACGCCTTTATCTGCCTACAAAGGCATTACGCTTGAAAGTCCTCTACTGCGTACGTTTACCGCAGAGAACGGTCGCGTCTCTGTTTTTTTTCCACTGTCCGTAGATGACAATCTCGTTTCAGGTCAATTTCAAGTAGAATTTACCTTACAAATAGGGGGGCAAAAAAGCAAATGTGTGGCTACTTTGAAATGCCATAACCCCCTCAGTAAAGGGCAAGACGTTTTGTCTATGGATATAAAAAAGAATAAAAATGAAGTTTCTGACCCGACGCTTACCCGAGAACGCCGCTATTTGGCTCCCCCCAACAGCAACCCCAAAGTAACCGTTGTTCACAAAGCAAAAGAAAAAAAAGTACGGCTTATGAATACTCTTAGTGACTTGACCGATGGCAATTGGGCGTATGATTTTGAATTGACGCTAAATTTAACAGAGGGCGATAATACCATCCCGATTGTTTTTGAGTACGAAGGGGGTGTTTTCTACGATACTATTCGGGTGACGTATGTTCCTAAGATAAAACGTTTGCCTAATTTGCATGTTATCGCCATTGCACCTGTTTATGAAGGCAATGATAGCTTGCACTACAATACCAAAGATGCGGATGATTTTGTCGTATCCGCTAAAAAACAAGAAGGCAAAGGGCTTTTTGACAAAGTCGCATCAGTTAGAAAATTGACAACCTTCAACGAAACGGAAGCCGATGATATTAGAAAAGTATTTAGAGATGTAACGAAGAGAAGCAAAAATACTTATCTTGGCGATGATGCCATAGCCGATAACGATATTGTTTGGGTGCTTATATCTTCCCATGGCAAGGTGATTAACCAACGTTTCAAGGTTCAACCCTCTAACTACGATGATACCAATGACGAAGAACGTGAAATAACAACCGTAGATTACCGAACAGATATTTTAGAAAAACTTAAAGAAATAGCTGACACTGCACAAGAAAACAGGCGTAAGATTATCGTCTTTTTAGATGCTTGCCACAGTGGAGCCGCCAAATCCAAAAGCAGTGGTGCAAATGCAGGAGCAAGTGCCATCTTAAATCTTTTGAATAGCAGTGTGGCGGGTATTGTGACCATTAGTTCGACCACCGATAGTTTATTGTCGTATGAAGACCCGATTTCAAAAAATGGGGCTTTTACCGCTATTCTTTTAAAAGCCTTCAATAATGAAACGATGATATTGGGCAATGGAAACACCCTCAAACCCGACACCAATCTCGATGGTTATTTACAACTCAGCGAGCTATGGCACTATATTGAAAAAGGACTACCAGAACTTTTTAGGCAAAATATGTATTTAAAATTTTTGAACCAAAAACAAATTCCCTTTATGCCTTTACAGCAATTGAAAGATGATATACCGATTTTGAAATTTTAACTTTCCGCGGATAAAGCCCGAAAAAAGAATCCCATTCTAATTCTACTTTGGCACTTTAGAAAACAAATTACGATAAGTTCTTGAAAGCATTTGGCAGGTTCTGTTTTTTCTAAATGAATACCTAATTGTTTGGCAGAATCAGAAACACCATCTATTAAGGCTTGGCGTAATCCAACTTCTTTATGACCAATAGCATCAAGAGACAAGCGGATAACAGGGGATTTTTCAGACCAATCCCACTCGTTTTTAATAGACAAACCTTTGAATAGGTCTTGACGATCTTCAAATAAAAAGACAGCAAATATAGGTGTTTTAACTTGAAAAACCCTCCCGAAAGGCTTCGGGATAAATCAATATTTCACCCTTATTTTTAACCAATTTAACCTAAAAAAATGAACAAGTGCAGATTTACACGTCTCTCATTTTTAATAGTTTTCAATGGCTTTATGTGTAGATTATATGTTGAAATTTGCTTTAAAATCCTTAACTTTGCAGAAGGAAAAATAAAATTTTAAGAAATGAATATGTTTACTAAAAACCTTTTTGGGATGTTGATGAAAACGACTTAGATACCCAACAGAAAGCCCGTTTCATCATTGAGCGTGTACTTATGCGTGGGCGGATACAGGATTGGTTAGCCTTGAACAGCCTATATGGCTTAGACAAAATCAAAGAAGAAGCCGTTAGAATTCGCTATCTTGATAAAGTGACCCTTAATTTTTGCAGCACGTATTTTCACATTCCAAAATCCAGATTTAGATGCTACAATCAACCAAAGGCTATTCAACAACTTTGGGATTACTAAAGTCACACTGTCTCTAAATTGTCTGAAAATAGCTCAACGATGAACCGTTTGCGCGTGGGCATACCCCGCAGTATTTTTTGTAAAAATAATTATCTTTGCAAGAAAAAATAAGGAACTAACGATTTTGAAACTATGAAACATGGCAAAAAAGACAATTCAAGTAGAGGGTAGAGATATTTCTTTCTTCAAATCGAAAGAGCATGAAGATTATATTTCATTGACCGATATTGCTAAAAAAGTCAATCCCGACTTACCCGCAGACGTTATTTCAAACTGGATAAGAAACAAAGATACCATTGAGTTTTTGGAAGTATGGGAAAAATTGAACAATCCAGATTTTAACCTCGTGCAGTTGCACGAGGTTAAAAATGAAGCGGGACATAATCGCTTTGTTATTTCGCCCACTAAATGGATAGAAAACACCAATGCTATTGGATTGATGACAAAATCAGGAAGTAAATCCTACTTTGAAAGGCAATATTAGAGACTATGCAACGACAGAACAGCTTTTGGTCTTAGCCAATTTGGAAAACCTCAATGACGAGTTTATCAAAATGGGCTGGGAAAAACAAGCACGCCTAACCAAACTCAACGATGTGGCTATTTATCAAATGCAGCTCTTGGTAGATGTGCCAAATTTTAAGCAACTGAATGATGGCTCTAAAACGGAGGACAATCCTTCTTAATTTTCAACCTTATTTTTCATTTTTAACCCGTTGAAACTCACTAACTATGTACAGATTCTGGAGGTTTTTGTGTACTGATAAAATACTTGTTAAAAGTAATAAAGGTTGTCTAATCATTAGCCCTTCTTGCTTATTGATTAAATCTTGTATTTTATCAATAGTATTCTCTTTCTCTAATTTTTCTCTAATGGCTTTTAATAGAGATGGAACAATTCTATTAACAGCAAGCTTAACTGGTAATCAAGAAACTCCTACTCGAGTGAATACAAAGGCAAAAGGACTTGTTACTATTATTGTTGAAGAAGATCGCTCTTTGACAATAAATGGCGTATTCGATAGTTTAAGCGGTCCTGTTACTGCTTGCCATTTTCACAAAGCCGTACAGGGAGTTGCAGGGGCGGTTGTTTTAAATCTTTTACCTTATGTAAAAGGCAATAGAATTTATGGTAAAATAGCCAATCCCGGTAAAGCGTTTCTTATCCAATTGATGAGCGATAGCCTTTATGTCAATGTGCATACCACGCTCAACTCGGGTGGTGAAATACGCGGTCAAGTTTTTACGCAAACCGATTACCATTTCTGGACAATCTTGTCAGGTGCTTTTGAAGTTCCGGGTGTGCTTACACAAGCTCTTGGTTTGGCATCGGTTGTTGTTTCACGCAGTTTGACGCGGTTAGAGTACAAAATTGTCGTCAATGGTTTAAGTGGTGCTATTACTGGCGCACACTTCCATAAAGGCTCACCAACAGTAGCGGGACCCGTCGCTTATAGTTTGACATCAAGCGGCAATGTTCTGACTGGTTCTTTAGCTGTTACAGCTGGGTTTATTGACAGTATAGCTCTCGGGCTTGTCTATGTGAATGTTCATACAGCCGCTAATCCAGGTGGTGAAATACGGGGACAGTTGGGTTGGACAGATGGACCCATTTCGTATGATGCCTTGATGGATGGTGCTAATGAAAATCCTGCTGTGACGACTAATGCAAAAGGTTTGGCAATTGCTTGGACTAACGAAGCGCTTGATTCACTTCAATATGCGGTGCTTTACACTGGATTGACGGCTACAAATGCCCATTTCCACACGGGTCCGAAAGGCGTTAACGGCGGCGTACTTATCGCTTTGACACCTTATACCATACCCGGTATCGCATCCACCAATGCGTATGTAGCTAAAATACCTTGGTCAAATGATAATTTGAATAAACTTTTGAAAGATGAAATTTACATAAATATCTATACTAATAGCAATCCAAGTGGTGAAATAAGAGGTCAATTAAAAACATCTTTGCGACAAGGCATTGTCTCAGATTTATGTAGTCAACAAGAATTACCTTCAAATAATAGTAATGCCATAGGAGTAGGTTTCGTATCTATTGATCCTAATAAAACTATAGGGTATGCAGAAATAGTTACTAATGGATTAAGTGGAAATGCCCTCGGTGGATATATAAGGAAGGGAGCAAAGTGCAAAAATGGAGTGGTTTGGTTTAATTTGGGTTCAAGTAACAATAATGCTTATTTGGGATATTTCTTGCCAAATTCTACTACTGCTGCCGATTCCTTAATAAATGGGTTGATGTATTATAGTATTCGTACACTCAATTACCCTCAAGGAGAAATAAGAGGGCAAATTGCAAATAGTGCTATTTGTAATAATATTATTAATTGGTGTGAAGATAGTAGTACTTGCCGTTACAAAGACTCCCTCGCTCTAGTCAGCTTCTTCAACGCCACGAATGGACAAAACTGGACACCTGCCTATCGTTGGGATTTCACAAAACCCATGACCCAATGGAAAGGCGTAGGACTCAATGCCCAAGGATGTGTCGAATGTTTGGACTTAGATGGGGATGCAACAGACTGTGGTTCATGGTCAGAAAACCCGCCGGGCGTAGGTTTATCGGGGGCATTTCCTTCTGCAATTGGGCAATTGACAAATTTATACCGCTTGCATTTGCGCGGAAATCGCAACTTGACGGGGCAAATACCAGATTCTATTCGGTATTTAAGAAATTTGGCGGCTTTGTATATTGATGGTTGTAATCTAAGCGGAGCATTTCCAGATGGGTTTCGGTATTTAACAAATTTAGAAGATTTTACGGGTTATAAAACCCCCTTCAATGCCCCGCTTGCCGATGTGTTTGGCAATATTAAAAAAATGGATAGCTTTTCTATGAACGATACTGAAACATCTGGCACGATACCCACAAGTTTAGCCAATGTTGATGCCTTGCGCCGCCTTTACTTGGCGCGCAATAAACTAAACGGCACAGTACCAAGTGCTTTGAGCAATCGCCTTTTGCATACTTTTGATATATCGGATAATGATTTTGACAGCTTACCGAAACTCAACCCCATTCAATGGCAAATTACATTTATAGAGCCGCCTGCCTTAGCTTTACAAGGTAATCGTTTTACTTTCGATGACATTGTACCTACGCTCAAAGTAACACCCGCTACTTTTGCCAAAACCTATGCCCCTCAAGATTCTATTTTTCAACAAATAACCTATACCCAAAACGTAGGTGACCCCCTCAGTATTGACCTTAAAATAGATGGTGCTTTGACCACAAACAGCTATAAATGGTTCAAAAATGGCGTCCCATTTCGCACACCCACCAATTCTAATACATTGGTTTTCAATAGCTTGCAAACAACAGATGCAGGGGTTTACACGTGTGAAGTGACTAATCCCGATGCACCGCTTTTGACTTTGTATGGTCGTAAAATTACGATTGTTGCAAATCCAATTATAGTAGATACAGCCTCTTGCCGTTACATACGTATTTTTAACGGCATGACACCCGATGCTGCGGACAACCGTTATTTTACGGTTGAAGGAGCAGATGTTCAAATACTGATGTACAACCGTTGGAATGAACTGGTTTTCAAAAGTGATATGCCTTACGACAATGCCTGGAATGGTACCGACCAAAAAGGTAAACCTTTGCCCGAAGGCACGTACTACTATGTGTTGAAATTTAATACACTTGACAGAAAACCGTGTCGGGGCTATATTTTGTTGATGCGTTAACCAAATCTTTTTTATGTTAAAAATAAGAGCAAAGTGTATTTCAATCGTTTTTTTCATCCTAATACTGAGGGGTGGCATCTCGGGTCAAGAATCGTCGTATCGCTCATTTTATCAGCGCAATTTATCGCTTATTAACCCAGCGGCTTTTCCACGGGAATTCAGCGAACTCAGTATGATGACGCAACACATCAATGCCAATTTTCGCAAACAAGCGTTTGGCATTAAAGACGTGGAAGGCGCGCCACGCTATATAGATGCCCGTTACGAAGGCGTATTTTCAACAAAAAAATATAAGCAATCCGATGAGGGTCTTACTTTAAAAGTGGGCGGCATGATTAAGCAAGAATCAGCAGGGGCTATAAAAAACCTCAACTTACAGTTCAATAATGCTTGGTTGTTTCATATTGCAGGCGACCATTCTTTTAGTGTGGGCTATGGCTTGGATTATAACAATCAAAATATTAATACCAACGCTGTGTCTTGGCAAACACAAGCCAGACTACCTGATAGGATTCAACACAGCTACGGCAAAATCAATATCGGGGCTTTTTATTATTGGCGGGTAGGAGGTAGTTTTAAAAACAGAAATGTTGCCCATGCCGCTAAAAACCTTCCCAGTCTTATTTATGGCTATGCGGGTATATCTTATGAAAAATTAGGGCTGCTTAATTTGGATAACACAAATGGGATTAATCCTGCCAACCAATTTAATTTAATTGGTGTTTTAGCATTACGACGCTTTGAGCCTTCTATTTGGGTGCGTTATGTGCCTTTGGTCAACTATCAATCCCTAATTGGGTATTCTCCATTCAGTGTGGATATGAATGTACGCTACACAAGGAGTAATAATAAAAGTAAAAACAACCAAAAAGTAGGCGAAGCTTTGTGGGTTGGTACAGGTTTTTCAACAGCTGGAACAATGAATGTAGAAATAGGCGGTAGGCATTGGTTTCAATTAAACAATGGCAAGGGTAGGCGCAATTCTTCTTATGTACAAATGTCATTCGCTTACACGGGTTTGCGCTTATCAACGGATGCCATTCGCCCTGCCGATTTTGAGCTGAATTTAGGATTGATATTTTTTTAATCTGTACCCTACCCAGATTAAAACGACTAATCCCAACCCGCCAAGTCCGTATTTCAGCCAAAATTTGTAGGACGTATTAAGGGGTACATCATCACCCGTCACGGTGAAAGCTGCCCAAAAATAGGGATAAGCAGCCATCGGGCTTTTCTGTATCAAACTGAGCTTGGCTTGCCGCAAGGCTTCTGATTTTGTAGCACCTTTATCCAAATTTTCATAAAACGACAGCAATAAATTCATCGTCTGTAATTCGTCCACACGCCAAAGTGAAGCCACAACGCTGCGCCCACCCGCCGCTAAAAATCCTCTGGAAAGACTCATCAAACCTTCACCACCATAAAAAGCCCCTGTTGCGGTTTGACAAGCACTCAATACCACCATGTCAGCATGCAAATCCAAACTTTCAATTTCTTGAACCGTCAAAATAGAAGCAGCTGTATTGTTTTCAACCGGGGAAAAAGCTAAAAAAGATTGTTCGGGGTAAATATCATATGCGATGCCATGCGTTGAAAGGTGTAGGCATTGATAGTACATCGCTTGTTCGATAAAAGCTTGCTTGGTAGCGTTCTGTCCTTTCCATAAAACGCCCCGCCAAATATGGTTGATACTGTCAATCTCTTGACCATTGTAGCGCAGTGGATTTAAAAAAGCCATCGGGTGTTTGTTAAATGTGGGTGCAAAAGCCAAAAACGGATGAGCAGCTTTCGCTTTTTGCGGTATTGGCAAAAAAGCCGCAGATTGGTACTGAATGGCATGGTGGCGGAGGACGTAATCGTAATCTGCCCAAGGTGTATCTGGCGGTGGTTTTTGTTTCAATAAAACATCAAAAGGCAAATAATGCAAAATGCCATCTGGCACAATCACCCAATCTGTTTCGGCTGAAAGCGGTAGATTGGAGAGCAATTTAGCGTATAAAAAAGAAGCTTCCTCTACAAAAGCTCTATTGATATTGGATTCAAAGGGCGCACTGATAGTACCATAAAGCGATTGAACAGCCTCTTTCAATCCCGTTGTTGGCAAAAGGTAGGTTTTAAAATCAGTGGGTGTGATGTAAAAAGCAATTAAGTTTTTTTGCCCAAAACAATAGGCAATCACGGTCTTATTTACGTGTTGTTGTCTGATGGCACGCAATAATTGAGGGTAGGGGATAGCCTGTTGGTTGGTTTTCAATAAAAATGCTTTACCCCGTTCAGCAAAAGCCAAGGCTTTTTCAAAAAAAGTAGGGTCAAAATTACCAAGATGAGCGCAAGTTTCAGCCGCCCTTCCGTATCTATCGTAAAAATACCCCCTCAGTATCAGCGCAGATTGGGGCGTTTTGATATGCTTTTCATACGTTTCACCAAATTGAATGGCGGTTTCATAAGCTAAAAGCGTGTTTGCCCAATCAGATGCCGTGTTTTTTAAAAAAGCAGTCTCAGAAAGCATTTTAGCGTATTCGGTCAAAGCAATAAGTGTTTCTAAAGGATAGTTTGATTCAACACCTGCCTTAAAACTTAGTAATCGCAAAGCCGTTTGGATAGCCCCTAAAGCTGTATCAAAATCTTTTTTTTCAGCGGCTATTTTTGCTAGATTCGTCCAACATGTTGCGGCTAAAAACGGCAACCGCACCGTATCAAAACCTTGTAAGGCTTTTTGATAGCAACCTTCTGCTTCTGGCAATTGTTTTGCGTCCGTATAAAAATCGCCTATTTTAATCAAAATTTTGGCTTTCTCTTCTCTCTGTCCTCTTTGCTCTTGTATTTGCAGGGCTTTTTTAAAAAAAACGATGGCAGAATCTGCTTGCTTATCCGCATAGCAACTCCCCAGATTGGTCAAATAAGCGGCATGATTTAAAACGTCTTGTTTGGGAGCTATCGCAATGGCTTTTTTGAGTGCTTTCATCGCTCCCTCAGTATCACCCAAATACCGCAGACACTGCCCCCATTCATTATAAGCTGCTGCCAACTCGAATGTTGAGGAGCGCGAATGAGGGCTTACAACCAGCCAATCCAATGCTTTGGCAGCATATAATCGGGCTGTCAAAAAATCGCCTTTTTGAAAAAAACAATGGCTCAAACAGCGATACGAATCCCCAATTTGAACAGGTTGTTCAGGTGGCAAAGGTTTTATATTTTCTTGAACGTCTAAGGCTTTTTTATAGTAAAAGGTGGCAGTATCCCAGTTTTCAAGCGTAAAAAAGCATAAACCAATATTGGTCAAAGAATTAGCCGAAGGAATAGAATTTTCACCGAAAAACTGTTGCCTAAGGGCAAGGGATTGCCAGTGCCAAGCGATAGCTGTATCAAAATAGCGTTTAGCTGTTGCGCCCTTGTCAAAAAAAGCATGTCCTTTTTTACTCAAAGCATCGGCTCGCTCAGGAAGCGATTGGGCTTGGGCTTTGGCGGCACAAACGAAGCAGCCAAAAGCAAGCACCCAAGACAAAAGTGCACAACGGGCTATGGTACAGAATTCTCTATATTTTGCCTTTGAAGGCGTTATTTTTATGAAATATTGTTTTACCTTTCGCAAGTTTACCATCAAGAAAAAATTTTAACAAAAATAAGGGGTATGACTCTTTAAATTTTTACACAAAATACAACTATTATGTTTTCAGACGCTGAATTAATCAAAAAAATACGCGGCACAGACATGACTGCTCGCAATGCCGCACTCAAATATCTCTACTCAAAAGGGGAGGTGCGGCATACCGTCCAGAATTTGGTGTATCAAGCCAACCATCGCCCCGATGCAGATGATATTTTGCAGGAAGGTATGATTTTGTTTGATGAAATTGTGCGAGAGGGAAGATTTCAAGGCAATAGTAGCCTAACAACTTTTTTAATTGGCATTTGCCGCAACCTCATTCGCAACAAAGTAAGAACAGCGGAAAGGCTTGTTTTGCAAGAGGATATGGGAACGGTGCAAAACTCAGAAAAAGAGGCTGATGGGCACAGAATTCTGGAATTGTCGGAATCGGAAACCCTCAGAGATACCATACTAAGGGATTTGATGGCTCAACTCACATTGGGTTGTCAGGAGGCTATCCGATTGTATTATTATGAAGCTTGTAGCATGGCACAAGTGGCTCTTGAAAGGGGGTTAGCCAATGCCAATCGAGCCGCTAATACCATGCAAAGGTGTCGAGAGCAATTGCGTGATATGATTGCCCAACAACCGCATTTAATAAATCATTTAAAATTTTGACAATGAACACCGAAGAATATCAAAAAATAGACGATTATCTGTTCGGCAACTTATCAGAAGCCGACAAACTGGCTTTTGAAGACCAAATGGCTACCGATGAAGGTCTGGCAAAAGCTGTGGCGGTACAACGCCTTGAACATCGCGCCATGACATTAGCCATCCGAGACGACCTTCGGGCGCAAATGTCCGCTTGGAAACAAGAATTGGTTGAAACAGACATTGCCCCCAAAACGGCAAAAGTTGTTGAAATGCCACAAGCCACTGCCAAAGTGATACCGCTGAGTCGGCAAATATATAAATGGGCGGCAGCAGCAGCTGTTCTTTTAGTGGCAATAGTCGGTGGCAGACTCTTATTTGCCCCTGCTGCGTCGCCTCTTGCTCTTGCCCAAAGCTTTTATGAAGAACCTGCTTTAAGCTCAAAGGGCGTTGGCAATAATACGCTTTTAACTGAAAGTGAAAACTTGCTCGTAGAAGGCAAATATCAAGAAGCTATAAACCGACTTCTCCTCTTACAAGATAGTACAACAGCCGTACAACGCTTATTTTTATTGGGTCATGCTTATTTCAAGCAAGGCAATTTTCCCACTGCTGCCACCACATTTGAGCAAATTGGTACTTATAAAACAGATGATTTTAATAAACAAAGAGCAGAGTGGTTGTTTTTATTGTCTCGATTAGCTACAGGTCAAAAAGACAAAACTTTTGAGGGTCTGTTAGACAAAATTCGTTCGAGCACGTCTGTGTATCGCAGTAAAGCAGAAGCGTTGAAAAAAAGGTTATAGAAAACGGGGTTTTTGTTTTTGTTTTAAAATAAAAACCTCGCTTTCTAATCTCTACTACCCCCCTCAGTATTGCGCCAATTTCCGCACCCCCAATTCCAAAATCGCAATCTCCCGCCTACGCTGGTGGAGCAACACTTGGCGTTCTAAAAACTGTTTCTTAGCCGTTAGATATTCCGTCGGACCAATGTCTTTATTGCGGTATTGCCCTTCTACGATGGTCCACAAGGCACTGTCCACCACGGCGACGGTTTCATCGTAGGCGATACCCCCCCTCAGTATTTCTACCTTTTGCAGCAGCATTTCCAAATCTATGGAATCCGTTTTAAAACTCAACAGCGACCCCCTCAGTACCGCCTCGGTTTTGGACTGCATAAGTGCTTTGCTGTTCAGATTGGCATACACTTGTCCCAAACTGAACGTCATCGTGGGGACGGGTGCGCCTTGTAGGTTGTAGCCTACGCCTACGCTGGGCATCCATTTCATCCACCGATAGCGTTCCACGGCTTTGTATTCGGTGATGGTGGCGGCGGCTTTTTCGGTGTGGTAGTGGCGGAGGGCGGTGAAGAGGGAGGGGCGGGATGGTAGGGTGTCGGGGTTTGAGTTTTTAGGGTGCTGGGTATGTTGTTTAGAGCCAGTTGGGGCAGCGTGACTCCAAACACTCAACACCACACACCACACGCTTAAAATGATAGTTTTCATGCAATAGACTTTGTTTAGGTAAAAAATAGATTCTTACAGATGGAGATGCAAAGTGTTTGCCATGAAACTGATACTTTTCAATATTGAAAGAATTGATTTTTGAGACACAAAGGCGAAGCATCAATTTTAAATTATTAAAAAAAAATAAATCCTCTTGTCACGAATTGGAATACAGGCTTTTTTAAAGGAAACAAACCTCATTCTTAATTTCTAAATTTTTTTAAAATGAAAAAATCTATTTACTGCTGCCTTATGGTAGCCTTAGTTTGTATTGCTTACTCGGTGGGTTTCGCCCAAAAAACCCTGTCAGTATCCACTAACAATTTGTCAAAGGATACACTTGTGACTAAAAATAGAATGCTGGGCTTTTCTACCCAGCAAGGCAATCAAGAAATCTCAAATTTAAAAGTGGTACTTGATTCGGCAAATGACCCTCAAGTCAATGCTTTGTGGCAACAGTCCAAAACCTATGATCTGATTGCCAATATTTTTCTTTATGGTGGCTTGGTTGGTGAAACCATTGCTGAGTTATCGAACCTCAATATTAAGCAAACCAATGAGGGCTTGAAAAAACAAAATCGGGCACGTTTGACAGCACTAAGTGTTGCTTTGGGATGGATTCCTTTTCAAATCCTATCACGCAATAAGCAACTTCAAGCCGTCAGACGGTACAATACCTTAGTAAAACAAACTTATGGTTTCTCGTTTCAACTACTACCCGAACAAAAAGCCATGACTGTTGGCTTAGGCATCAGATTTTAAATGAAACCTTAAACCATTTTGGTAGCACTTTTAATCAAGTATATTTTCTCATCATTAAAAAAAATCAATCATGAAAAAATTTAATTTTATAATAGCAACATGCCTTTTTATTGGCTCAACTCAAAGGGTATTGTATAGTCAACAAGATAAATTCACAATCAATATAGAAATTGGTGGTCAAATATCTGAATTATCAGAGCCGACAGGACGTGCATCCTTTGAGCTTGGACGGATTATAATGGAAGAACAAAAAATCTTACCCAAAAGCACTGATAATGTTTTTAGTACACTGTATATGATTTTCAAATCTAATGGGGCAACTTCAGGTTTTGACTTATCAGAAAAAGAAATCATACTAAAAAACGCTGACAATGAAATATTCACTCCGATTAGAAGTAGTGACTTTACAATTAAAGATGGTGTAAGACATTCCCTTACGATTCAATCATTGGGAAAAGAGAAAGTAAAAGTTGATAAATCATATTTTATCAGTAATAAGGTTGAAAATGGTTTAAAACTCATATTGGAAATTCCTAAAAAGAGCAATATCAAGGATTTATCACTTTACATAAATAAAACTTTGGTAGGTGTAATTGAGACATTGATTAAATGAAATAACGCGGCTTTCATTGTAAAACATCACAGAATTAACGTAAAAAATTAGAATTTGAATAGCAGGAGAACCCTAAACTGCCCAAACAATAAGTAGGGCGCAATAACCGAAAGCGTTAGCGTAGGTGAAAAAAATTTAATTTATAAAATGATGAAATACTCAATTCTATTTTTAGCCCTAATAGTGGTATCAAATACCTCTTGCTTATTGCCGAAATATGTGGCACCTGTAAAAATTGACCCCCAATTTTCCCTATTAAAAATTGATAAAATCGGTATGTTGCCTATGGCAGATTTAAGGAAAGATACCTCAAAACCTTTTAAACATGCGGAATATCTCCGAAAATGGCTGCTTAATAACCTAAAAACGAGAAAGTATGCGGCTGAATTTGTAGGGAAAGAAATGATAACACCCACAGTCGCTACTATAGAAAAGCTATCCACCTATGATGATACATTCGCAAAACATCTGGGCGATACGGGCTACCGATTTGTTTTTCTACCTGTTTTAAGTGATAAAGCCAGCACATCTTTTGGTGTTGGTAAAACCGCCACCGTGTCTATTATGGGTATTATTTACGATAAAGAACAGAAAAAAGTCATTTGGCTAAATGAAGCAGTGGGAGAAGATACAGGGTTTTTAGGCATGTCTTTATTGTCTAATGTGCTGGCTGTGGATAATGCTATTGGGGGGCTAATGGCAGGTATGCCAAAGTCGAAAAAATAACACTCTCCTTTTTGCTCTTAAAAAAACTAAGAAAGTTTGTCACGAACCAAACATTCGGCTTTATTCACTTATAGTGAACAAACCTAATTTTTAACCTGCAAATGTTACGAAATGATACAGCTAAGTTTTGTAAGTACCCCACAAAGGTATTTCACACCGATAAAATAGCACTATTTTACAGATGTATAAAATGTTGAAAATTACCATTTTATAACTTACAATCTTAGAAGTTTTACCTATTGTTTTTTAGCTTGTGCAATGCGGACGTTTCAGTGCAATGGCTGACAGCAATGAATGAAGCCCTGCTGCAAAGCACAGATAGCTCCTTATAAAAATAAAGTTGTAATGCCATTGAATATCAATCTAAATCAACAATTTCGTTCACTTTTAAATTCAAATCAATGTTTACTAAAATTGTTTTCCAAATTGCTTTTGTTGCGCTTTTGATTAGCGCAAATACACACGTTTTAGGGCAAACTATCCCAGTCCCAACGAAAGTTTATGACAGTTTTTACATTTTCAAGGAACTTTTGATGCCTAATCAAGTCGGACATCCTGATATAGCGGTCGGAGTTGACAGCCAAAAAGGAAGTCACGATTGGTTAATTGACGAGCCTGGAAGTCATTGGCGAATGGATTGGAAAGGAAAAGAACTATGGGGTGCTGTGTTTGTTTCTTCTGGACAACCTCAGGTAGATGCAGACTCATGTAAAAATAATCAAAGAGATTACCTTGACCTTTCAATGTATAACTATTTGTTAATTGATATGCGGGGGGGTAACAATAGTGAAAATATAGTCGAAGTAGGAATAAAGGATAAGTGTGACCTAAATAATGGTAGAGAAACGAAAATTGCCCAAAAGGTTACATCTGACTGGCAAACCTATGCCTTTCCTTTGAGTAGCTTTAAGACAGCTGAGACTAAAACAATCCATGTACTTGTCGAATTTGTATATCACACAGTTGCTGCATTAGTAGATGTCAAGAACATTCGGTACGTTAAAGGAAATTGAAAAAAAATTAGCATAAAGGGTTTTGTTGAAAACTTGATAAATTTATTAGGCTTTCAACAAAACTCATTTTTTGAATTTTAAAAAAGTGACCACATGAAAAAAAGAACCAAATCTATCTGGAACTCCCTTTTTGCTAAGAAAACTGATTCTCAGAAGTCAGTCACTTCTCCCGAAAATTCCTCAGATGAGACACAAAAACAACCTATGATTAACGTTGCCAATTTAATTGCTCTCGCAGCTGCGATAATTGCAGTAGTGGCAGTTTTTTATACGAAATGGCAGTTTGAAGAAGGGAAACGTCAATTTACCGAAAATATCTCTCTTGCCCGAGAAGAGGTAAAACAAACAAATGAGCAATTTTTAGAACAGATGCAACAAGCGAAATCCGAATATAAGTACCAAAGAAGCAAAGATTCAATGCAATCAATAGAAGACGAGCAAAAATTTCAAGAAAACATTAGGTTATCACAAAAACAAGCTAAAGCATTAAAGGCAATCACCGATTACAACATAGCAGCGCAAAAACCCTTTTTTCAATCAGAATTTAAAATTGGATTTAAAGATGATGCTAGGAATAACCGTAAACTATTGATGCTCAAAGCGACACTTAAAAATGCTGGCATCAGACCTTCATCAGATTTGTGGGCTTATGTGGTGCGAATACAAGGAGGTTTAAATGGTTTTGAAGATAAAGAGGACATAAAATTTAGTTCACTTAATGGAATACCGCCAAATCAAGAGTATTATTATGAAAAAGAACTTGATAGGAAAAGTGAAAGTAATTTATCTAACGTAGATGCTTTTTATCTATATGTTTTGATATGCTACAAAGACCCAATACTTGGAGAGCAAATTCAAAAATTTTATTATAAATGGGAAAAGGAAACGCAGAATGTGTTAGAAGCGTCAATTCCCCCAGCAAGTTCAGAGGACGTAGAGACAATTGAAAGTTTTCTGAAAAAAAACAATCGCGTACCATATTGTAGTCATTAATCAAAAACTACTTTTCATGATAAAAATAGTTTGTTTTTTATCCGCTATTTCTCTCATTTGGTGTTATATCCCAAAAATTAAGCAAACCCCTTATGAACCGAAAATAGATTATCGCCTCGTATGGTCTGATGAATTCAACCAAGCAGGGTTGCCCGACAGTACCAAATGGAGTTATGATGTTGGTGGAGGTGGTTGGGGGAATAATGAACTCCAGTTTTACTGCGACCATCGCATGGAAAATGGGCGTGTCGAAAATGGTACGCTTGTCATTGAGACACATAAAGAGGATTTCAAAAGAAAACAGTACACACCGGTTCGTATGGTCACACGAAAAAAAGGTGAATGGCAATATGGGCGTATAGAAATTAAAGCAAAAATTCCACGTGGGCGAGGTACTTGGCCTGCCATTTGGATGCTTCCCGCTCAACAGCAATATGGGCGTTGGCCAGCCAGTGGTGAAATTGACATTATGGAACATGTTGGGTTTGAATCAGAAAAAATACATGGGTCAGTTCACACTAAAAAGTTTAACCACATGATTCAGACTCAGAAAACAGCTGAAATTATGGTAACAGATGCTTCAGATGCCTTTCATCAATACGCTGTGGAATGGACACCTGAATCCATTTTATTTTTTGTGGATAAAAAAAATTATTTCCGCTTCGATAATGACCATTCAGGGTGGGAGGCATGGCCTTTTGACCAACCATTTTATATAGTTTTGAATATCGCTATTGGCGGAAATTGGGGAGGGCAAAAAGGCATAGATGATACTTTACTACCTCAAAAAATGGAGATTGACTATGTAAAAATTTACGAAAAAAACGAGAAATAATATCCCATCGTCGGTTATCGAACCCTATAAAACCCGATATGCTCCTCAAAAGACAGACCTATCCCGTTTAAATCGGGTCGAAAACCCTGCTCGGCAGCAACACTAATACGCATTAACAAGGTTTTGGAAAGGGAAAGCATATAGCCCAATTCCAATCTTGCCATTTGCGTATTAGTGTAGCCACCGTCAAGCCAAAGCTGATTCTTGCATAGGGCAAACCGCAGACGTGTATTTATATATAAGGGCAAACCTTTCACATATCGCCACCAAACAGAAGCTGCCAAACTGCTCTTTGTGCCAAATTGAATGCGATAGCCTGTTAGGGCATCAAGGGGTATTTGACGAAGGTTTTCGTTGCTGAAAAGCTCAGTCATTGACAGCCCTCCAAATAAGGCGTGATGCAAATTAGGAAGGGAGTTATCATGTCTATCTTGGATATAAGTCCAATAACCAAATACACCTAAACCGAACTCTGTGTTTGATTGGTTATAGGTTTGGCGCATCAGGGGGTCGTCTTTTTGTCGAAAATAAAGCGACTCGGGTTTAATCTGTTGTTGGCGATAGGAACCACTAAAGGCTGCTACCAAACCCGCTTTCTCATTACTGATTTGCCGCATGACTAAACGCCCTGTTATGACGCAATTTTCAGTAGCGCTGATTTTGCTTTGTTTAATCTCTAATCCTACACCAGGTCTGAAACTTTTTCCATTATTTTTAAAAAGATATTCCCCTCTCAGTAACACTGTTTTTGGCGCAACGTTGCCCAAAGTTATCCATTGCTGGCGGCTCATAATATCCACGGAAATAATATGATTATCCGCTGTATGGCTATTCACAAACGCGGGATTAGAGAAAGTGCTGCCATTATAGGGCAATTGCCAAAGCCATGATGTTTCGATAGATTTTACTCTTTTATAAGGCTTAATATCTAATCGAAATGTATAAATACCTCTCAAATAGCGTTTTAAATCGCGCCAATACATTTTGATAAATCCTTTTTTGCCCCACTTACTGCCCCAACTATTCAATAAAAGGACAGTAGGTTCTATACCCAAATAGCAAGCCACTACAACCATGGCATGTCCTTTTTCTTTTCGTTCAAAATTTCCCGTAGAGGGCTTCCAAACATTTACTTTTAAGCTATCTAACTGGCTGAACTCTATGGTAGGGTAAATATCAACAACAACAGCGCGTTTGTTATCTTTTAAATATTCGTCTATCATAGATAAAGCCTTATCCCATTTTGTTGTATCTGAAATACTCTCAACATCATCGAAAATTCTATAAAATTGGGCTTCTATTTCAGCACCCTCTTTTAAGGGTGCTGTACAGTCTTGGGTATCTTTGACTGTGCAAATACCCGATGTTTTCAACCGTTCCAAAGCGATTGCCAAAGAGAGCGTATCTTGGCAATTATTTGAAATAATTTTGTGTAGATAATAAGCTGAGAACTCACGAAAACGGAGGTCATCATTTTTTATATGGTCTTGTCGCGCTAAAGTAAAAGAATAGGCTTGTGCAATTGCCCAACCAACACAACTATTGGTTTTGTCTTGATTGCCAACAGGCGAACAATACTGGATGAGTGTTTCTAAACTTTTATCCTGCTGTTGCCCCCTCACTATTAGAGGCATTAGCAAACTGGTGAAGCAATAGAATATGTTTTTCATAGAGATAAAATTGAGACATTTCTTAACGTATCACTGAAATACTACCAGACAATCTTTCCGAATTATTAAGTTCTAACAAAAACAAATAAGACCCAACAGGTACAGGTGTGCCATTAAGATATGTACCTTCCCAATCATTACCATAAGGTTGGGCTTGGTAAAGGATTTGTCCTAAGGTATTAAAAATGATTA
>JAYUQN010000895.1:0-7398 GCA_043756725.1 Saprospiraceae bacterium | reverse complement strand
GAATGATGAATTAATAAAGCGTTGTTCTATATGAATCCCTTTGGGAAAAATCAATATTTTACAATTTTAAAAATGATACTTTATTATTTTCACGTTCCATATAGTTTATTTTTTATTTCAACAACGCCAAAACCATCGTCTGAAATTTGTCCCGTTCAAGCCGTGAAAGCTCGCCTGTGACAAGATTGGTTTTTAAATGTATCATTCTTGTTGTTCGGTTTTTATTGAAATTGGCACAAATAAACGGCATTTGCGCTAATATCGAGGTACGTTTATCTACTTTTTTCATTTTATTGAAAATATATCTTTCAAAATGTTTTTATTTTAAAATTAAATGTTAAATTTGTTTTAGATTTCAACAATAATGAAACCTATTTTTTATCACAATCAAAAAATGAAAAAAAAATGAAAACCAATTACTTGGCAGTGGCTGCCTGCGTCCTCGTTAATATGGGTTTGGGTATGACTTGGTACGGCATATTCGCACAACCCTGGATGGATGGGCATGGCTTAACGATGGAAATCGTTGAAAAAAATGCGTCCGCTACACCCTACATAGCGACCACCGTGGCGGCGCTCGTTTCAGGCTTAATATTGAGCCATCTATTCCAACACATGAATGTAAACGGTTGGATGGAAGGCGCTAAGACGGGTGCTTTGATTGGTGTTTTACCAGCGGTTGCAACGGTCGCTTCCTATCTTTTCGCTCAAAAAAGTATGAATATCGCCTTCCTTGATGCAGGTTATATGTTTGTTCTGTTTGCTTTGTATGGGGCGGTAATCGGTGGTTGGCAGAAGAAAGCGTAGAAGTGGCTTAACCGTAGCTTCGGCTTTATCCGAACTCGTATAAACGGCTTTAGCCGTTGGCTATATCGAAAAGTAAAAATATTATTTATTTTTCCGCAGAATAACGGCTAAAGCCGTTTATACGAGTTCGGATAAATCCGAAGCTACGAGTTCGGATAAATCCGAAGCTACGAGTTCGGATAAATCCGAAGCTACTTGCCGATATATTTCCGCAAAGCTGCTTTATACGTCTGCCCAATCGGAATTTTTACCCCCTCAGTAAAAAGCAGATAATCATCCGTCCAATGGGCTTCATGAATGAATTTTTTACTACAAATCACCCATTTATCATGCGCCCGACAGCACGTGCCTTCGGGTAAAATATCTTTTGAAATGGCATCCAACGAATCCCAAACCGACCAACGGCTGCCATCTTCCATGTAATAATGCGCTTGTTTGTCTTTAGCTTCGATGTATTTCAACTTTGAAAATTCTAACTTTTTCGTCACGGAATGCCCTTTTTCAGTGATTTTAATGAAAATGAAATCGGACGTTGCTTTCGGTATTTCTATCGTTTTTATAGGCAGTGCTAAAGTCGGCAGCACTTCTTTTACCTTTTTTTCAAAAGTTTCAAAGGAAAAAGGCTTAAAAAGGTAGGCTTTTACTCGGTATTGAAAGCTCTCTGGGAGATATTCTTTTTTACCCGTCGTGACGATAATAGGTGGGCGATTAGGATTATGTTCCGTAAATTGTAGGAAATCCAAACCATTCATGCGCCCTGAAATTTCCATATCTAAAAAAATGAGGTCTATCGGACTGTCTTGTAAAAAACGGAGGGCATCGTTAGCATTATCACATACATGAGTGCAAGTAAGCATATCGGGCATGCGCTCGATGTAGAGTTTTAGCAAATCTACGGCTGTAAATTCGTCTTCAATAATGAGGCAACGTAAAAGATTCATAGTTATTTATAATCGCTCTTTTACAATCTTTTTAAGCGTTTTTAATATGCAAAATATATCAAAAATATCATCTTTCAAAGCGGAGTATCCCCTACTTATTGTATATTTTTTCCCTTCTAAACTCATAAAATACCAGTGGGCATCAATTACATGACATCCATAGATGGGTAAGGAATCATTATTCATGATTTGAGCAACTAACATTCCTGCAAGGGTTTGCCCTGCGGGGTCTCCATTTGGGTCAATATTCTTTTTATATTGTTGAAGTATAAAAAAAGGTATTTTAGGCTCTCTGCGACCAGAAGCTAAAAAACAATCGGGATTGCCTACAATTCGCCAATCATCAATGACAGCTTCTATTTGTCGGTCAGCAAACAAATTCGATTTTTCACTGGAATAATTTATCAACGACATAAACGAGCCTATAAAATATATTCTTAACTCTTTTTCAACCCAGCCTCTCACATTAAAATCTAATAAATTTTGAAAATGTAAAAGACTCGTGCGCTCATAATCATCAATAGTCATTTTTTCTGATGACCATGTGTTTAAACTTGGTAATTCTTCTACTTCGTCAAGCCCAAAAGTTTGCTCCAACCAATTCAATTTACAGGCTGAAATCGTTTTTTCATGATACATTTCAGTAATTTTTTAGCAAATTTAATATTTTTAATTTAACTCAATCGTCAAATCCACCTCAAACATATCCCCCGCACTATTCAACACCAATTGGTGATGATTAGGATAGCCTATTTTCAACCGTTCGCGTGTATTCACAATGCCTTTTCCGCTTGATTGCATATCCCGCCCCGTCAAGCCTGTGGCTTGGCTGTTGCGGATATTGAGGTGCAAAATATTGTTTTCTACGTGAATTGCCATTTTAATCCATTTATTTTTATCCGTTTTTTGAATCCCGTATTTCACCGCATTTTCAACAAAAGTAATCAAAATCAAAGGCATAATGCGGATATTTTCAGGTAGAGTACCGATATCGAGTTCCAATTTATAGGATTCGGGCGGCAAACCTTGCAAGCTCAAATCCAAATAATTGCAGATAAAATCCACGTCATTACTGAGGGGTACTCTTTCAGACAAACAATCATAGACAATATACCGCATCGTGTCGCTGAATTGTAAAACGGCATCGCCTACCGAAGTGGGGTTTCTCAAAGTTTTTATGTAGATATTGTTCAAAGCATTGAATAAAAAATGGGGTTTTATTTGCCAATTCAAGGTCTGGAGTTTGTAGAGATTGAGCTGATTTTGTTTTTCTAAGAGCTGCTTATTAGTCGTAAGTAGCTCATATTCTTTTTGTAAAAGGTCATTTTGCAGGCGCAATTCCTCGCTGTTGTGAAACCATTTTCGGATATAGACCAAGCCTGTGAGCAAATACATATTAAAAACCGCTTCGGGCAAATTGCGCTCCCAACGCATGTTTTTACTGGCTTCCACCAAACCGAACAAACCCGTTGAACCCAGCAAAGCAAACACCTCAGCGCTTAAAAAAATGAGGATAAAAGTGGCAGGCAAATAGAGGGCTAAGGCTTGCCACGATTCCCATTTGGCGTTGCCTAAGGTGCGGGGCAATAGCCAATAGGTGTGTAAATAGGCTGCCCAAAAGGTTGACAGCGTGGTTAAAACCGTTGTCACCAACGCGCCGATATAGTCGGGATTTTTATCGGTATAAGCAAAATTGATGAAATGTAAGCTCGATAAAATCAACCAAAAAGCTAAGTGATAGCGGGTATCATCTCGGTTGTAGGTCTCTTGCCCGAATATTTTAGCGCGTTTGTGGCGTATTTCCATATTGTTAAAATTTTATATTCGTAGCTTCCCGTAGCTTCGGCTTCAGCCGAACCCGTAGCTTCGCATTTATGCGAACCCGTTTAAACGGCTTCAGCCGTTGGGCTATGCTACCTATTAACAACGGCTAAAGCCGTTTAAACGAGTTCGGATAAATCCGAAGCTACGGGCAAAAGTACACAACCACATCCCATTTTTAAATCCCATCAGATATAAGCCCTTTTTTATCGGATAAAACAGCAAAATACTGTCCGAAGGGACTCCTATGGAGAGGGGGGTCATTTTAAGAAAAAAACAGAGACATATATCCGAAAACCTTCAATTGTATTAAAAAACAGCCGAATTTTGAAGTAAAAATAGAAGGTATAATTTAAGAACAACTTAAAACAATTTCAAAATGAAAAAAGAACATTTAAACCGCTGGCAACGCATCGCCGCTTTCAAATTAGACGACCCACAAGCCGCCCGACCTTTTTCTAAAAAACTTGCAGAAGAACAACACTGGACAGAACATGATACGCTAAGAGCTATTGCTGAGTATAAAAAATTCGTTTTTCTCTGTGTTACCCTGCCAAATGGCGCATCTCCCTCTCCTACTATTGATGAAGTTTGGCACTTGCACTTGACTTATACAGACAGCTACTGGAATCAATTTTGTCCGCACGTTTTAGAAACGCCCTTGCATCATCATCCTTCAAAAGGCGGTGGGAATGAAACTCAAAAACATGAGGATTGGTATCGTCAAACGCTGATAGGTTATATTGAAACATTTGGGCATATACCCCCCAATGATATTTGGATAATGCCTTTAAACTTCGACCCAAGCGTGTATTTGCCTAAAAATTCGCCTTTTTTGATACAAAATGCACGAAATACGGATGGTACATCCCGAAGCAATCGGGAGGGGGGGTATAACAATGTTGAAAGCGACGTTTTACCTAAAAAAACAACCTTTTGGGAATATGCTGCATATACTTTAATTATTAATCTCATCGTCGCACTTCTGATACCGTCTTTGTTGAAAGGCATGGTCTTTTTAATACCTTTTTCACTACTCGGCATATCAATCGTCCTTTTGATAGTCCAACACCACGCCAAGCACAAAGCACTCATTGAAACGCAATTCCAACGTTTATCCACCTGCCTTTCACCTTATATCGCGGCTTGGGTTGCGGGAGGAAATGAACGATTAATGACTGCTTTTTTATACGAAGCCACTTCCCATTGTGCGTTTCAACCCACAACAAATACCATCGTTTTTCAACTGAAACACGATGAAAACCTCTATAAAAACCCGCTCTATCCTTTGCTTGAAACCTTAGAAAAAGCTGAGGTGTCCATCCATTTCATCAAAGAATCGGTAAGACCTTATTGCCAACTGATAGAAAAACAAAGGGATGAAATGGGTTATGAAGACAAACTCCTAACGCCGAAAATTTGGTCTTCGATAAGCGTTTTTTTCCTAATTGGTTTCATCAGAAGCGTTGAAGGGCTGTTTTTTCACAAGCCCATCCTTTTCCTACTCTTGACCATCCTTGTTTCCATTATCACTTTAGTGGTGGTCAATAAAGTTACAAGCCTTAATTTTCAAGATTGGCGAGAGCGTTTCACAAACCATTACAAAACATATTTTGCAAACACAACTGGCGATAATACGATGTGGCAATTCGCACTGGGGGCTACCGTTTTTTCAATCGGTTCAAACTGGTATGGCTTTGAAAATGAGCTTAGACCACAAGAGGAAAAAAACAATGGGGGCGATGGGGGTAGTTCATCAGGTTGTGGCGGTAGCGGTGACGGGGGCGGTAGTTCTTGCGGAGGCGGTTGTGGCGGCTGCGGCGGTTGTGGAAGTTAATACTGAGGGGGGGTATCATCAGTTTCAAAGACAGCAAACGCAACAAGGGTTTTATTATACCTTGTTATTTTTAGTCGTTATCGTTGTTTTTTTGTTCTATCTGCACAATTAAATGATTACGAAAGAATGACGACTTTATAATCAAAGTTGCAGTATTAAAATGGCACAATCAAACTTATTTGCCGCTTTATTTTTCATAGTTGAAGTACATTAGGAAATGATGAATTATATGATGAATTAAGAAAGCGTTGTTCCATAGGAATCCCTTTGGGAAAAATCAATGCTTTACAATTTTGAAAATGATACTTTATTATTTTCACGTTCCTTACTTTTGACACAGAGCTTTATTTTTTGCCGTATCACGGACTTTAGTCCAATGCCATTAAGTTAAGGATTTCTCAAAGCCCACCCCCCGACCCCCAGAGGGGGAGTACATCCGAAGTAGCTTAGAATTATGTGCTTTTTCAAAGTTATTTTGATAGAAGTTAGTAAAAATATAGACTACTTCGGATGTACTCCCCTCTGGGGGTCGGGGGGAGTACATCCGAAGTAAGTCAGAATTAGTTACTTTTCAAAGAAATTTTCTCTTGTAAAAATCGTAATATTATTTGCTTTAAAATATTCATAATCAATGTTTTACACAGGCTAAAAAGGGTTTAAAAATAGTAAAAACAATAACTTAATTATTATTTTCTATTAGCGAATAATTCGCTAATAGAAAATTTATTTATATCTTTGTCTCACAATAATCAAAACGCCCTTATAATCACTTGGTATTTTTTTATAAACCATATCAAAAATCAATTAACATGACCACGACCAACAGCCCAACCATGACTTACAAAACGCCCTTGCACACCCGCATCGAAGGGGGTTTTACTGAGGGGTATGCTTCGATACTGACACCCGAAGCTTTAGCGTTTTTGAAAGAGTTACACACCCGTTTCAATCCCCGCAGATTGGTTTTGTTGCAAGCCAGAGATGCCCGACAAGACCGTCTTGATGCCCATGAAAACCTCGATTTTTCACCTAAAACACAATACATTCGGGACGGCGATTGGACAATTGCCCCTCTCCCACTCGACCTTCAAGACCGCCGTGTGGAAATAACGGGACCCGTTGAGCGCAAAATGGTTATCAATGCCCTCAACTCTGGCGCAAAGATTTTTATGGCAGATTTTGAGGACTCCAACACCCCCACTTGGCACAATACGATACAAGGGCAAATCAATATGCGCGACGCTATTGATGGCACAATTAGTTATGAAAATGAGCAGGGTAAAATATATCGTTTAAACCCGCAAGTGGCTACACTTTTGGTGCGCCCACGGGGTTGGCATTTGAATGAAAAGCATATCCAAATCAGCCATGAAGAAACAAGTGGTAGCTTGACCGATTTCGGATTGTATTTTTTTCATAACTATAAAACATTGATGGACAAAGGCTCTGCGCCTTATTTTTACTTGCCTAAAATAGAAAGCTCTTTAGAAGCACGGCTTTGGAATGATGTTTTTGTTTTTGCTCAACGCTATGTCGGCATAAAAACAGGCACTATTAAAGCCACTGTCTTGATTGAAACCATACTCGCTACTTTTGAATTAGATGAAATTCTGTATGAACTCAAAGAACACTCGGCGGGTCTCAATTGTGGACGTTGGGACTATATTTTCAGCTATATCAAAAAATTTAGAAACCGTGGGGAAGCCTTTATTTTACCTGACCGTGCGAAGGTGACCATGACGAGTCCGTTTATGGCGGCTTATGCGCAGTTGGTCGTGAAAACTTGCCATAAGCGTAACGCACCAGCTATTGGCGGTATGGCGGCTTTTATTCCAATAAAAAATGACCCCGCTGCCAATGAAGCGGCAATGGAAAAAGTGCGTCAAGACAAGTTACGAGAAGTGTCTATTGGTCACGATGGCACTTGGGTAGCACATCCCGGGCTTGTGCCTGTGGCGATGGCAATTTTCAATCAAAATATGCCCACGCCTA
>JAYUQN010000894.1:0-2790 GCA_043756725.1 Saprospiraceae bacterium | reverse complement strand
GTCGAACACGCCCTTGCTAAAAGCGGCATGAATTGGAGTAGTTTGCAAGCCAGTTATTTTATGGAAATTTGGTTGAGTCCCGCTTTGGGTTTCAATTATCCGCAAAGCCAAGCCCGTATTTATGGCTCTGGCACTAAGAAAGTCACTTGGATTTCTTACAAAGATGTGGCTCGTTTGGCAGTGGCAGCCCTCAATAACAAGTTTGCGGATAATTGTGCTTGCCAAATTGGTGGACCAAAACCGCTTACGCCCAATAAGGTGGTGAAAATATTTGAAAAAGCACATGGCACAGCTTTTACCCTTGAAAATCTGCCTAAAAAAGCCCTTAAAAAGCAAAAAGCGGCAGCTACCAATCCATTAGAAGAATCCTTTGCGGGTTTGATGATTCAATACACCGATGGCGATAATATGAATATGAAGGAGATTACGAAGCAAGTAGGTATCAAATTGACTTCGGTTGAGGCGTATGCTGCGGCTGTTAAGCCGTGATTTTGAAACACATTCGTCGGAATAACAAAAGAGTTAGCGACTAATTTTACGGAAGTAATTGATTTATGAAGAATTTTTAGGGTGCAAATAACAAAAATAGCCTTAATTTGTAGCTAAATAAAGGCATTGAGAATGGATTTTAAACTCATATCAAATTACGTTCCAACGGGCGACCAACCCCAAGCCATTGAGCAATTGCTACAAGGCATTTCAAGGGGCGAAAGAGCACAAGTCTTATTGGGTGTAACAGGCTCAGGCAAGACTTTCACAATGGCAAATGTCATTGCGAAACTCAACCGCCCTACGCTAATTTTGACGCATAATAAAACTTTAACAGCGCAATTATATAGCGAATTTAAGCAGTTTTTTCCTGAAAATGCGGTTGAATACTTCGTGTCGTACTACGATTATTATCAGCCCGAAGCCTATATTCAAGTATCGGATACCTATATTGAAAAGGATTTGCAAATCAATGAAGAGGTGGACAAGTTACGCCTTCGGGCTACAAGTTCCATTTTATCGGGAAGACGTGATATTATTGTTGTGGCTTCTGTGTCTTGCATTTATGGTATGGGCAATCCCGAAGATTATAAAACGGGGATTATTCGGATTCACAAAGGCTTGGTGGTGTCCCGCAATAGTTTTTTATACTCTTTGGTTGAAATTTTATACTCTCGTACTGAGGGGGAACTTGCCCGCTCTAATTTTCGAGTGAGAGGCGATACAGTGGATATTAACTTGCCTTATGTGGATTATGGCTATCGCATTACTTTTTTTGGCGATGAAATTGAAAGCATTGATATGCTCGATGTCGTAGCAGGAACCCGCATGGAAAGGCTTGACACCGCAGCTATTTTTCCAGCCAATCTATATGTAGCTCCTCGTGATAGGATTCATCAAATTATTCGCAACATTCAAGATGAATTGTATGAACACGTCCAGTATTTTGAAAGAGAAGGCAAACCGCAAGAAGCCCGCCGCATAAAGGAACGGACGGAGTTTGACCTTGAAATGATAAAAGAATTGGGCTATTGTCAAGGCGTTGAAAACTATTCCCGCTTTTTTGACCAACGTAATCCGGGTGACCGCCCCTTCTGTCTGTTGGATTATTTTCCACCCGATTATCTTACTTTTATTGATGAAAGCCATGTAACAATGCCGCAAATACGAGGCATGTGGGGAGGCGACCGCGCCAGAAAGCAAAGCCTTGTCACGTATGGTTTCCGTTTGCCAAGTGCGATGGATAACCGCCCACTTAATTTCACAGAGTTTGAATCCCTCATAAATCAAGCGATTTTCGTTTCCGCAACACCTGCCGACTATGAATTAGAACAGACAGAGGGCGTTGTTGTAGAACAATTAATTCGCCCAACAGGTTTGCTTGACCCGCCTATTGAAGTGCGTCCAAGTATCAATCAGATAGATGATTTGATGCATGAAATACAGAAAAGGATAGAGCGCAACGAACGGGTTTTGGTGACCACTTTGACCAAACGCATGTCCGAAGAGTTAACAAAATACCTCGTGAAAATGGGTATAAAAGTGCGCTATATTCACTCCGAAGTGGACACGATGGAGCGTATGGAAATTTTAAGAGATTTGCGATTGGGCGAGTTTGATGTTTTAATAGGCGTCAATCTTTTGAGAGAGGGTTTAGATTTGCCAGAAGTGTCTTTAGTGGCTATTTTAGATGCCGATAAAGAAGGTTTTTTACGCAATGAACGGTCTTTGACACAAACATCGGGTCGTGCGGCGCGTAATTCCAACGGTATGGTTATTTTTTATGCGGATAAAACAACAGACTCTATGCGCCGCACGATTGATGAAACCAATCGGAGACGCAGCATACAAATCGCCTATAATGAAGCCAATGGCATCACGCCACTCACCATTGTGCGCACACGAGAAGAAATATTAGCGTCCAGTTCTATCCTCGATATTCGCGGTAAAAAATTAAACGCCTACGTAGAACCCGAAGAATTGAGCTTAGCAGCCGACCCTGTGACAGATTATTTCAGCCGTGAACAGTTTGAAAAGATGATAACACAAACAGAAAAGAAAATGAAAGAAGCGGCTAAAGATTTAGATTTTATGATGGCAGCGCAATTTCGAGATGAAGTGATTGCTTTGAAAAAGAAGTATAAAGACCGTTATGGGATGCTGAAGGATTAAGGGTTTCGGTGGTGTTTAGTCAAAAATCTATTCTTGGGCAAACCCGTCAAGGCAAATTGATATGGTTATTGACCAAGATGATAATCCCCTTTTTTACCCCCCTCAGTAAAAACATCTTAAAAGACAGCT
>JAYUQN010000893.1:0-7447 GCA_043756725.1 Saprospiraceae bacterium | reverse complement strand
TGCAATAATCCAATGGGTTTTAACCCATTGTGCTATAAATAACACCTTCAATGGGTTAAAACCCATTGGATTATGAAATTCGTTCCAGATGGTATTTTGGGGATTTTACTCCGTTTCATGTATATAACGAAACCCAACTTTAACATTTAACAAAAGCAACAAAACAAGTAGTGAAAGCATCTTTCAAAAAAATACACTAAAATAGGGGTGTATTTCTCAAAATTCGGCAACCTATTTGAAAGACAGTAATTAACTAAAACTTACGACCTTACCTAAAAGAAGTCCCATTTTTGATGTGCAATTACGTTTCTTAACGGGCAATAAAATAAGGGTGTATTCGTTTTTTCCTTGTGAAATACCTATTAAAATCTTATAAACATAAGGCAAGTATAAAAGCTTGAGAATCAATTTTTTACAATTAAAATTAGCTTGTAAAGAGTGAATTCAAAAAGCAATATCTACATTTGCCTCTTTTCGGATGTTTTATTTCAAAAATAAAAACTCAATGTTCAAACCGTTTTTACCGATTTTCATTATCCTATTCTTAGGATTTTCCGTTGCTGCTCAAACACCAGAGCAAGTGAATGCAACAGGTACGACTTTGCAAACCCGCTCCCCTCAGTTTGTTTGTAGAGGAGCCGCTTCGGCAGGTTCAACAACACGAGCCAAAGGCTTAGCGGCAAAAAGTACGGATAAACACTTTCTTTGCGCGGGCGATACGCTAAAAGTCACGAGTCAAGGCGCCAATTTAACAGAAGATCCTGTTCTAACAACCAGTTCTGGCATCGGTTATCTATTTTATGATTGTCCTCCTACCATCTCAGGTCCCGATTTGACAACCGTTAAAACAGACCCTTGTTTAAAAAAATCACCTTTCAACGGTGTTCCTCCCGCACAAGGGCTGTGGTTGGCACGTGGAAACGCTTTAGGAACCATTAATTTTGTTAATACAGGACAATTACAAACAGGTTTTAGTAATGGTAAACCCATAAAATTGTATTATGCGCCTATTACCGTCTATGATTTTGATGCTGTAACGGCAACTATTAGTGAAAAAGATACAGCTTGTATTAATGCTAATGTAAAAGATGGCATACTCACTGGTTCGGATACTTTTTCAGTGGTCTATCTCAATGCGGTCAAAATTTCAAATTTGACGTATGGTAATCGGGCAGGCAGTTTCACATTGTCTGGTGGGTTGCCAGAATATAATAATTCGCTTTATAGTTCTATTAGTATTGTTAAAACGACAAATCCTGCTATTAGAGGTACTGTCAGCGGAGGTCCTTATACGAATGGCGCAACGCTTACTTTTACTGTGCCCGAAGATGGCGTATATATCATAACAGCTACGGATGGCATGAGTTGTGATGCCTTAGCAAGGGTCTCTTTTCCAACCGTTAATTTGACGCTTTCTAACGAGAGTGTGCCTAATACGGGCGATGTGGCTTGTGTAAAATTGACAACAACAGGGTTTACGAATGTCGCTTCTTTACAGTTTTATATAACGTATAATCCTGCTATAGTTAAGTATAGCACAATTAGAAATATCAATCCACTTCTAACAGGTTTTAACCTCAATAATAATGTCAATGTTGATAAAGACACGCTGAATATATCTTGGAACACGAATACACCCGTTACGTTACCAGCAAACGCCACACTTTTTGAAATTTGTTTCAATACACTTGGTCCCATTGGGAGCGTGTCAACGGTGAAATTTTTAGATCCTCATATTGACCTTAATACCAATGTGACAGATCCGAGTGACAATCGTTTTGGCTTAGATACCTTAAAAGGTTCTGTAAAAATTGGCGCACTTCCCGTAAATGTACGCCTCGTATCAGATAGCCTCAGTTGTAATCGAGACAATAGTGGTCGCATCCGTATTGTCCCAACTGGCACAGGCGCACCTTTCACCTTTTCATGGCAAAGCAAAACAAGCCTTTTAATAAATGGGTCGGGGACAATGGCTGCTGGCGATACAGGTAAAATTACCAGTTTAGCGGCTGGCGTTTATTACGTGACTGTTACAAATGCAGCAAATGATGTAAAAATAGATTCCATAGAGGTAAAAGAGCCTTCCCCATTGTTAGCAAATGCACCCATTAGTGTTAATACGTGTTTGGAACAAACGACAGGTAGCCTTGACATCAGGGCGGTTGCAGGAGGCACACCTCCATATAACTATCTTTGGAATACGGGATTAACAACTTCTAAAATCACAAGGCTTGGAGCAGGCTCATATTCTGCTACCATAACAGACGCCAAAGGGTGTAAAACATCCGTCGCTGGAGATATTATAGCAACCCCCATAGCCGCTACAGGAAAAACGATAACGCCCGCTAAGTGCTTGGGTGCAGCCGTCAAAACAGGCTCTATCTCTATCTCAGGGGTTACAGGTGGGTCGCCGCAAAATGGCAACTATACTTTCACTTGGAGCAATGGCAGTATCCAAAATGGTGCAACAGCGGCAATCAATACTTTAGACCCCGGCACTTATAGGGTCACCATTTCAGATGGTAACTGTACAGGCATTGATTCCTTTGTCGTAGCGGCTGAAAGGACTTTAGAAGTGACGGCAACTGTGACAAACCTTACATGTAATGGCGCAAATACAGGAACTATATTAGCGACAGCCAGCGCAAGAGGCACAAGCAATCCACCTTATATTTTTAGATGGACAGGTATCAATGCAGGCGATATTACGACAAGCCCTGCTACAAGTTTGGCGCGCAATTTAAAAGCGGGACGTTACCCCCTCAGTATTTTTGACCAAGATGGCTGTCGTGTAGACGCTGCTTTTACCATAACAGAACCTTCTGCTATTAGAATTACCACCACAAATTTGAAAAATGAATCTTGTTTGATTGGTGGTGATGGTGAAATCGTTGTGGCTGTAACAGGGGGAACCGTAAACGCCACAGGCTACACAACGCAATGGAGCCGCAGTGCAGCCGATAATAAAACAACCATTTCAAACCTCATTGCTGGAACGTATAGATTAACGGTAACCGATAATGCAGGTTGTGCAAAAGATACGGCGTATATTATTACAGTGCCACAAAAACCCCGTTTAACTTTGGCTGTCAAAGATGCTACTTGCTTCGATAGAGCTGACGGCGAAGCAAGGGTTATTGTTACACCTCCTAATGGCGCTGTTGTAACAGGTTTTACTTGGAATAATGGCGGTGTAGCAGGGGTTATCAGTCAAGTGAAAGCGGATACTTATCGGGTTACCGTCACCTTAAGCAATGGCTGTTTGAAAGACACTTTTGCAGTCGTTGGCGCACCCGCTGCCTTGATGGTAGATACCGCAAATTCTTCTATCAGACACCCTACTTGCCCCGGGTATGATGATGGTCAAATTATATTAGTTATGAAAGGAGGTACATCACCTTATGTATATACATGGACAGGTGGACAACCAACAGGTAATTCTGTTTTTGGCTCCTTAAAAGCAGGGGTTTATAATTTCACTGTTACAGATTTCAATGGCTGTACACCTGTAATAACGACATTACCGTTGATTGCACCGCCCGATATTACCGTTGCTTTTACTGAAATAACGGGAACAAAATGCTATGGCAAGTGTGTTTTGAATAAGAGTGATGGCAAAGCAACTGCGAGCGCATCGGGTGGTCCTGCCAATACAGGTATCTATACTTACCTCTGGGAATCAGGCGAATCTACCGCAAGAGCCATAGAATTGTGTGGTGGTTGGCAAACCATTATTGTCAGCGATGGTATATGTACAAAAAAAGATTCTGTGGATATACCTGAGCCTTTGCCTTTCGTCTTTGCGACACCTGTTATCGAAGAACCCAGTTGCGCAGGGTTGAGAGATGGCAAAGCAGAAGTTGTTTTAACAGGCGGCACACCACCTTATGCCTATAATTGGAGTACAGGCTCTGTGACAAAAGATATTATCAATGTGGCTTCTGGCACATATTCGGTTGTTGTGACCGATGCGAATCTGTGCGTTGCCTCCCCCCTCAGTATAGCCATCAATGAACCGCTATCTTTGAAATTGGATACGCTTTCAGAAGCCACCAATGATGTAACTTGTAACGGTTTGAGCGATGGTAAAATTACACTAAAACGCGTAGGGGGTAATGGTGGCAATACCACCTATACTTGGTCGGGCAATGTATCGCAAACGAATATAGCAGACAAATTGAAAGCGGGTATTTATTATATCACGGCTACTGATAGAAAAGGCTGTCGAGATTCTATTACTTTTACACTTGAGCAGCCCGATAAAATCTATTATTTCTTAGAACCGCCTGTTTCTCCCCGCTGCTATGGGGAATTGACTTATATCAAATTGGATACGGCTTTTGGAAGCACCTACATTCATCCTTTCACCGTTTCAGTAGATAATGGACCGCAATACCCGATTGGTTATCAAGTTCCCGTTTTTGCAGATGACCATCTTATTACCATAACCGAGCAAATAACAGGTTGTTCTGATACTTTAAGTGTATCCATTTCACAACCACCGCCGATTACGGTGCGCTTTGCCGATATTGTCGATTCTGTGCCAATACCCCGCATTTTAGTAGGTTTGGGAACAGAAGTGCGCTTAAATCCGATTATCACAGGTGCTCTGCCCATAGATTCGGTTTCATGGACGCCTAAAGAGTATCTGAAAACTTCGAGCGAGCCACTTCGCCCACTTGTTCGTCCTTTAGATGATAAAACCTACAAACTGCGCGTAACTGACGTGAATGGTTGTATTGGTGAAGGTGAAATATTGGTCGAGTTGGAACGCAATCGCAATATTTTCATACCCAATGTATTTTCACCCAATGGTGACGATAAAAACGATTATTTCGGAGCCTTCGCAGGTGTGGGTGTAAAAAACATTAATTTTATCCGCATATTCGACCGTTGGGGTGAGTTGTTGTTTCAATCTGAAAATATGGTTCCATCAGGTGACCCTTCATCGGGTTGGGATGGTAGTTTCAGAGGCAAACCTGTTAATTCAGGCGTGTATGTTTATATCGTAGAAGTGGAATTTGAAGATGGGGCAAAATTGCTTTATCGGGGCGATGTAACTGTGGCGCGATGAAAAACGATGAAAAATACTGAGGGGGGGGTAAAACGCTCTCAACTTTCAGATAAATGAAACAAAAAGAGACTTTCTATGTTTTTAAGCATGGAAAGTCTCTTTTCATTTCAACTAAAGTTCAATGCCATTAAGCTAAGGAATCACGAGCCGTCCCCCCCCGACCCCCAGAGGGCTGTTAAGTTCTACTGTGGTACTCGAAAAAGCTCGAGCATCCCCCTACCCCAAAGGGCAATGCCATTAAGCTAAGGATTTGTAGTTCGATTTATTCGGGGTTTATGTAGAGACGTTGCACTGCAACGTCTTAGGTTTGGCAAGTTTTCACCACAATCAAGACGTTGCAGTGCAACGTCTCTACGCAAACCGTGGGATAAATCCTTAGCTTAATGGCATTGCCCCAAAGGGGAGTACATCCGAAGTAGTCCAGATTTTTGCAAACTTTCATCAAAATAACTTTGAAAAAGTACCAAATTCTGACTTACTTCGGATGTACTCCCCTTTGGGGTAGGGGGATGCACGGCTTTTTCGAGTACCACAGTAGAACTTAACAGCCCTTGAGGGTCGGGGGGGGACGGCTCGTGATTCCTTAGCTTAATGGCATTTAATTAAAGTGTTTAATTTTCAATATATATATATACTAATGGAAAATACTAAAAAGTATAACGCCTTAACGCCAGAAGAAGAGCGGGTCATCGTTTTCAAAGGAACAGAATACCCTTTCACAGGCAAATTTAATAAACACTATGAGCAAGGCGTGTATGTCTGCAAACGCTGTGATGCCCCACTCTATCGGTCGGAAGCCAAATTTGATAGCAGTTGCGGCTGGCCCTCTTTCGATGATGAAATAGCGGGTTCCATTCGGTATGAAAGCGATGCCGATGGGCGACGTGTAGAAATTTTATGTGCCAATTGTGGCGGGCATCTCGGTCATGTGTTCAAAGGCGAGCGTTTCACGCCCAAAAATGTGCGGCATTGTGTCAATTCTGTTTCACTGGATTTTAAAGGATAATTACAAAAAATTAATGTAATTTTGCATTTTTCAAACAGATTCTAAGAAAAATAGAAAGGAATGACAGCAAATGAAGATTTCATGCCGGCACTTGAAGAACAAGACATTCTCCCGTATGAGCCAGAGCAGGTATCGCAAACAGAAGATGAACTCTATGAGCATCACCGTTTTGTCGTTGATAAAGGGCAAACGTCTATGCGATTGGACAAATTTCTGTCAGACCGTTTAGCAAAAGTAAGCCGTAATAAAATACAAGATGCCATTCGGGCAGGGTCGGTGATGGTGGACAATCAAATTGTCAAGCCCAATTTCAAGGTAAAACCCCACCAAACCATCAGCATTATCTTTCCTGAAATGCCTCACGATGGCGTCATTGAGCCAGATTATGTTCCCTTAGATATTGTGTATGAAGATGCCGATATTTTAGTCATTAACAAGCCTGTGGGTTTAGTTTGTCACCCCGGCGTTGGCAACCATCGCGGCACTTTGGTCAATGGTTTGGCGTATTATTGGCGTGAAAACATCAAACCTTTTCATGATTTGAACCCAGAAGACCGCCCGGGGTTGGTGCATCGCATAGATAAAGATACGAGTGGTTTATTGGTGGTCGCTAAAAATCAATACGCTTTGACCCATTTGGCAAAGCAGTTTTTTTACCATACCATCGAACGCCGCTATTGGGCAATGATATGGGGCGAGCCTAAAGAAAAAACAGGAACTGTTAATGTCCATATCGGACGAAGTGCCAACGACCCTACGGTTATAATTCCTTTTCCAGAAGGCGATATGGGAAAATATGCCGTTACCCACTACAAAATTATTGAGCAAATGTATTATGTCACCCTCGTGGAATGTCAATTGGAAACGGGTCGTACACATCAGATACGGGTTCACATGAAATATATGGGGCATCCGCTTTTCATGGATGAACGTTACGGAGGGCATCGCATTTTGAAAGGCACGATTTTCACAAAATACAAGCAATTTGTACTGAAAGTCATGGAAGCCATGCCACGTCAATCTCTCCATGCCAAATCATTAGCTTTTGAACACCCCACAACGGGTAAGTGGATGGAATTTGAAAGCGATTTGCCTAAAGATTTTCAAACAGCTTTGGATATGTGGCGGGCTTATGTAACCGATAGAAAAGCGCTTTTATAATGGACAAGGGATAATTAACAACGGACAATGAGTTTAATCCTCATTGTCCGTTGTCAATTATCCCTTGTCTATTAATTCTATTTTGGCACTTTAGAAAAGTAATTTTTTTGTTGCTGTAATTTTTTGTGTGCAATAGGGTATTTTGTTTCAATAACCTTGTTAAAATAAACCACGTAGAGACGTTGCACTGCAACGTCTCTACATTT
>JAYUQN010000892.1:0-2796 GCA_043756725.1 Saprospiraceae bacterium | reverse complement strand
ACCGTCAAAGCTGAAACGGTAAATATTGGTGCGATTATTCAATTAAAATCGGGTGAAAAATTAGGTTTAGATGGCGAATTATTATCTGAAACAGCCTCGTTCAATACAGCAGCACTCACAGGCGAAAGCAAGCCTGACACTAAAGCCAAAGGAGAAACCGTCTTGGCAGGTATGATAAACCTGAACACAGTTGCTCAAATAAAAGTGACTACTGCCTATACCGATAGCAAGTTGAGTAAAATTTTAGAATTGGTGCAAAATGCAACGGCTCAAAAAGCCCCAACGGAGTTGTTTATCCGAAAATTTGCCAAAGTATATACGCCTATTGTTGTGTTTTTGGCTATGGCTATTTGCGTATTGCCGATGCTTTTTGTTGATAATTATGTGTTCAGTCAATGGCTTTATAGGGCTTTGGTTTTCTTAGTCATTTCATGCCCTTGTGCTTTGGTTATCAGTATTCCGTTGGGTTATTTTGGCGGCATTGGTGCAGCGAGTAAAAACGGTATTTTGTTTAAAGGAAGCAACTTTTTAGACATTATTGCCAATATCCAAAACGTCATAATGGACAAGACGGGAACAATGACCGAAGGCGTTTTTAAAGTACAAGAAGTTGTTATAAAACCAGATTTTAATAAAGCCGACATACTACAAATGGTGAATGCGTTGGAAAGCCAAAGTACGCATCCTGTTGCCACCGCAATACATGATTTTGTTGGAAAAATAGACAGCCATATTGCCTTAAAAAATGTCGAAGAAATATCGGGAAACGGACTAAAAGCGGACGTGAATGGCAAAGAATTATTGGTCGGCAACTTTAAATTGATGGATAAATTCGCTGTCAAATACGATATTGACCCCCTCAGTATTGTCTATACTTTGATTGCCATTGCCTACGATAAAAAATTTGTAGGCTATTTGACAATCGCCGATAGCATTAAAGAAGATGCCCAAGAAACGGTTGATAAACTCAAAGCATTGGGCGTGAAAACCACCATGTTAAGCGGCGATAAAAGTTCAGTAGTAAAATTTGTTGCTGATAAATTGGGCATTGCAAACGCTTTTGGCGATTTACTACCCGAAGACAAGGTAAATAAAGTAAAAGAGCTTAAAAACCGAAACGAAACGGTGGCTTTTGTAGGTGATGGTGTAAACGATGCACCCGTCGTGGCTTTGAGTGATGTCGGTATAGCTATGGGTGGTTTGGGCAGCGATGCCACGATTGAAACGGCTGATGTTGTTATTCAAGATGATAGACCAAGCAAAATAGCTATGGCAATCAATATCGGCAAGCAAACAAAGCGGATTGTTTGGCAGAATATAACGCTTGCTTTTTTTGTGAAAGCCCTTGTTTTGATACTCGGTGCAGGTGGTTTGGCAACAATGTGGGAAGCGGTTTTTGCAGATGTGGGCGTGGCATTATTGGCGATTTTGAACGCGGTTCGGATTCAGCAAATGAAATTTTAAAAGACTCAAACATGAGACAGCCCGAATTTTATGTAGGGTTTTAAATAAAATTCGGGATGTCTCATGTTAATCTATTAAAGCGTTCTATTCATTCAATAAAAATTATTTTTAGACTAACCTAAAAATATTTTTTAATAATTCAAAAAATATAAATATCTTTGCATAAATTAAAAAAATTTATGCAATGAAAAAATATTACTTGTTTATTATATCTGCTATCCTTTGCAACATTCTTTTTTTTGCTTCTTGTGAAAAAATTCTTCCCCCCGCTCCCGAAGAAAGTGCCTTGCTTGATGGCCCCGTTGAAGGGCTGACAGGTGAACAAAATGCCCGTTTTTTAAAAGGCGATATTGCTTTCAATGATGATATTTTTACCGAAAAAATGGGCTTAGGTCCTTTGTTTGTCGCAACTTCTTGCGGCAGTTGTCATGCAGGAGACGGTAAAGGCACACTTTTTACCACCCTCACCCGATTTGGACAAACAGACCAAACAGGCAATCAATATTTACATCTCGGTGCACCACAATTGCAACATCGGGCAATAGCGGGTTTTCAGCCAGAAAAACTACCCAATGGTGTCCCTTTTTCAAAGTTCACACCACCCGCCAATACAGGTTTGGGCTTTTTAGAATTGGTCTCGGATGCTGATATTTTAGCTATGGCAGACCCCGAAGATGGGGATAAAGACGGTATTTCGGGCGTACCGAATTGGATAAAAATCCCGCATTATGTAGAAATTAGGCAAAATACTATTGTTCAAAAAGACAAATACATTGGGCGTTTTGGTAAAAAAGCCAGCGTTTATAATTTGTTGCAACAAACTGCCAATGCCTACAATCAAGACATGGGCATAACGTCAAATTTTGAACCTTATGACACCTATTCAGGTCATGAAATAGACCCCGAAGTGCCCAATCAAACCCTTCAAAATGTGGTTTTTTATCTTCAAACTCTCAAAGCTCCTGTGCCACGAGATGAAAAAAAACCAGATGTTTTAGCAGGAAAACAAATTTTTCAGACTCTAAACTGTGGAGCATGTCACCGTTCTGAACTGAAAACGGGTGCTTCTGCCATCGCTGTTTTAGCGCATAAAACATTTCATCCTTATACAGATTTGCTCTTGCATGATATGGGAACGGCTCTTGACGATGGTTATACTGAGGGGGGGGCAAAAACGGCTGAATGGCGTACGCCACCTTTGTGGGGCTTGGGTTTATCTAAAATTTCACAAGGTGGACAATATTTTTTGATGCACGATGGTCGAGCAAAGGGTATTGAAGCGGCAATTTTGCTGCACGGTGGTGAGGCTGAAAAAAGTAAAAATCAATACAC
>JAYUQN010000891.1:0-2798 GCA_043756725.1 Saprospiraceae bacterium | reverse complement strand
GGGCGTTCCCGCAGGTTTTTGCGCCCCCTCCTTGCCATTTTCCACGGTGGCACGTATCACAAGTTCTCGGATTTCAATTGGCATGGTTTAAGAATTTTGTTAAAAAAATACTATTTACTTACCCTAATTCTGTGCACAATAACAAATTTTAGTAAAATACTGAGGGGGTCAAGCACGCACAAATTGCGCATACGCTAACTCCAAAGTTTCAATCACCAACGCACCATCTTGTGCTTTAAATTCTGAAATTACCCATTTTACTGGATAAACACGGCTGAAATTCCATTGCACCAAAGGGTCATTATTTTCATCCAATAAAATAACAGAGACATCTCTTGGCTCAAAAGTGAATTCATTTAAAGCTCTTTTACACCAATTGACGGTTCTTGAATCTTTGAACATACCCCGTTTCAGTACCAAATTGCCGTATTTCACGCCTGTTGGCAGGCGATGTGCGAACACATTCAACCCCCCTTCGCGGTAATCTTCGGTCGTGATTTCAGCCGTCAAACCACTGACTTCTTGGAATGCGGCTTCATCGCCATCGCCAAAGCCAAAATCTACCTTAAAATAAAAGCCAACAGGAATAGGATAAGCCATTTTGTTATTAGTTGTTAGTTGTTAGTTATTAGTTGTTAGTTTTGATAACACTAAACTAACAACTAACAATGCGAATATTGGGTTAAAAGCCCCTTTAACATACGTTTCGCTTAAAATTTGAGGGTATTTTGCGTTTTAAAAGCCACGTAGTGGGTCAATATTGGTAGAAAACTAGGGATAACCTCTCTTTTCGGGGCGTAGCCCCACAACGAATAAGGCAATTTCGGGGCTACGCCCCTATTAGGAGGCTTTTACCACGCTTTTCTACCAATATTGACCCACTACGTGGCTGTTAAGACAACTACTTATGTTGTTTCAGGTGCGCCTTGATACTCGATGGTCATGCCTTCATGTACCAATTCGATGGTTTCAATGGCAATTTCGTTACCACTGGCTTTGAGGTCGGAAGCGGTAATTTTGCCGACCCAAGCGGCTCTAAGATTCCACTTGACGACCCATTGACCTTCTTCATCGAGTAAATAAATATTGATGTCACGGCGTTCTGGTTTGTGCATTTTAAAGGTTTTATACCATTCAAAATACTCATTGCGCCCTTTGAAAGTGCCCCGTTTCATGGTGACATTGCCGTACTTGCGAAGACCGGGCATCTTGGTTGTAGAATAATCGGGACTGCTGCCGTGGCGGTATTCAAGGACTTGAACCTCGAAATTCAATCCTGTAACTTCCATGAATTCTATGGTTTTCGCACCCCATTCAACTTGGAATCGAAACCCGGGTAATGGATAAGGCATGATATATATTTTTATAAAATGATTAACTATTTTTTTGAAAATATCTTATGACCGTTGCAACTTGTGAGAGAATTTCAAAATGATAAATTCAGCAGGACGCACGGCTGCCATCCCAATTTCAACTATCATTCGACCCTCTAAAACGTCTTGGGGTGTCATGGTTAAACCCAAGCCGACTTTCACAAAATAAGCATCATCGGGTCTTGCGCCTGCCAATGCGCCATCCATCCATTTTTGGTAGAGATAATTGTCAATCATCCCTTTCACTTTGCCCCATGTTTTAGAATCATTGGGTTCAAAAACAGCCCATTCGGTTGATTTTTTAACAGATTCTTCAACCATATTGAAAAAGCGACGCACAGACACATAACGCCATTCATTGTCATTGCCCAACAACGTGCGCGCACCCCATACAAGTGTGCCTTTGCCTGTAAAAGCACGAATGGCATTGATGGATTTGCCACCATTTACATCCACATTGAGGTTCTCTTGCTCGAAATGGTCTATGGTTACGGAAGGGGATATGACATAGTTGAGGCTAACATTGGCAGGGGCTTTCCATACACCTCTATCGGCATCCACGTTTGTAAAAACACCTGCAATGGAAGCACTTGGGGGCAAAATTCCCGCTTTTTCACGAATAGCACTCACAATATTGGCGTAAGTGGGGCTTGTGGCTTGGAGGGTTCTTTCTAAATTAACGATGGCATCTCCTGTGAAATCATCTAAGTTGTCAATAATATTATTCAAGCTATCGAATAGCGTTTGGAGTGCACGCGAAGCATTCAATGCACGGGCACTTTCATTGGGCGCAGCAGCACTATTAGCAGAGTATATATTTGCTGCTGAGGTTGGTGCATTGACCGATATGGCTGAAAGCGGATTGCCAAAAAATGCGACAAATACAGGTATGGCTGTATATACCAACCCGATAGCGTCTGCGGCTGCCGCATCATTATAATAGTCGGCATCGTATTGTCTTAATTTTGAAGCAATAGCGTGAACAGTACCATCTTTTTTCAAAACATCGTCTAAATTGGCTTTTATATCTTGGCTTTGAATGGCAATATTGTTCCGTAAATCATTCAATTTAACAATTAAAGTACGTATCAATGTTAATTTATCTGTAACTTGCTGTTTGCCTGTTGTAACAATTTCAGCCCATAATTGGGCAGCTGTTTTTGGACCCACTATGCCTGTTGGGTTTTTAATAAACCCATCAATATCTGTTATGTCTGCATTGGCATTGACAATTCTATTAATAATATTGGTATCTTCTCCTTTTAAGGTTAAAACAGCACTGAGTGTGGTATTCGCATTGCTGTTGTCTTTTAACGTAATATTAGAATAGGAGAATTTGATGTCAATTGACGTTTTCAAATGGGGTGCGTAAGCGCCTCCATATTTGAGCGCATTTACGCCAATATTATTCCTAAACTCTTGCAC
>JAYUQN010000890.1:0-7453 GCA_043756725.1 Saprospiraceae bacterium | reverse complement strand
AGAGACGTTGCAGTGCAACGTCTCTACGTGGTTCATTTTAACAAGGTTATTGTAAAAAAAATGCCCACTTGCACACGAAATATTACAGCAACAAATTTATCTATTTTCCACGCTCAACTTTATCTGGACTGATTAGTTACAGCATCCGCTACCTGCGCATACAAATCTGATTTTGTACTTGTCACCTGAGTTAGTAGGTGTTAAAGCTGGAGTGGTGTAAGAAGAACCAGTAGCAGCAGGCGCAATTGGTGCGTAGCTACCAGTTGGTGTCTTTTTCATCCATTCAATGGTACAACCAACACCCGGATTGGTGATAGTGGCATTGAAAGTAATCGCCCCATTTTCGCAGACAACATTTTCAGCCGTAGCAATAGTAGCTGTTGGTTTAGCATTGATAGTCACACTAACAGGTGTTGCCAAAACAAGGTCATCGCAACCCGTAGCCGCATCACGAACAGTCACACGGTAGTATCTTGTCGTACCAGCACTTGCAACAAGGCTTGACGGTTGATAAGCAGCCGTATTGTTTGTACCCGGAGCAGCAGACCAAGAGTAAGGCGCATTAGAAGCAGACTCTTCCCATAAGTAAGTCACAGAGCCACCCGAGCCACCTGTTGTGGTGATAGTCCAGCTATCTGTACCACCCACGCACTCAGCAATATTAGACAAAGCAGCATTGTTGAAAGTCAATTCAGGAGTCGTTGTAACTGGTCTGATAGCTGAAGTAGCTTCACCGCAACCGTTACCTGCATCTTGTACTCTCACCCGATAGTATTTAGTACCCGCAGCCGTTGTTGGTGGTGTGTAGCTTGCAGTGCTTGTTGCGCTTGGCGCAGCATGCCAGCTATAAGGCGCATTGCTATCAGATTCTTCCCACACATAAGTCAAAGAAGATGGATTGTCTGAGCCACCTGTTACGATAACAGAGATAGCAGAGTTGCCACCTAAACATTGTGTAAGCGGAGAAGTAGAAAGGTCAGTACCAAAGCTTAGGTCTGGTTTAATTTCAACCGTCGCAATAGCTGAAGTAGCCGAGCCGCAATTAGAAGCGCCAGAAGCAGGGTCAGTAATAATAACACGGTACTGAATAGAAACTACCGCAGCATCCGTATTGGGCGTGATAGTCGAGATACGACCTGCGCCAGAAGTAACAGGCGCATTTATCCCTGTACCTGTATAGGCGACCCAGCCAGAGCCTGGATTTTCCTGCCAAGCGAAGGTCAAAGTGCCACCAGAGCCACCCGCAGCCGTAGCAGATACAGAAACAGTACCTCCTACGCACTGTTTGATGTTAACATCCGTTGTCAACCCTCCACTAATGCTCAAAATAGGATTAACCGTAATAGTTACCTCATTTGATTCTGGACATGTTTGAGCCGATAGCTTGCCTGACAAACCAAAGGTCAGCACCAAGGCTATAGCTGCAATCCGTTTAATAGTCTTTAAATGGTTCATAAAGCAGATAAGATTTAAAATTGAATTAAAATTTGTCGTTAATTGTCTTAGTTTCATTTATTTTGGTTAAAGAATCGAGAAATACAGTTATAAGTCTTTTTCATTTGCTCGGAAGAGTGTGTGTATAAGTCTCTCAGGAATCAATAAAGAATAAAGCATCTAATTAAATTCTATCCCATAGGGATTCCCTCGGAATAATTCATTGATAATCAGTCGTTTGCAAATCCCTCATTCATCATTTATAATTCATCATTTCCTTAGTAAGTCGTCTTAGTGCAATGCCTTAAATCAGGTTATTTCTAATTCTGTTTCAGTGTGTGGGTATTATCATCTCGCGCTGGTTTTCAAAATCGTTTTATATCCCTATTTTGCATAAAAAGAGTATCTTGCCTAACACACTGAATGAATCAGTCGTAAAAGGCAGACTTGCTGAAACATATTCGTTTCAGCTAATTTTATCTAAAAATCATGTAAAAATTTGAACGCGACAATGTCCTTAGTAAAGTGTATCAGTAGTTTCTCATTTAGTAAAAAAATAGTTTTTCTCAAAGTATCCTTTCGGAAATAATCTTGTCTGCGTTGTTCAAAGTGGTAAGTGGTGTTTTTTGTTTTATTGACTATTTCAAAGGGAGGAAAAGAAATAGTACAACCAGTCAATATTCAAAAACAATTCCAATAATCTTAAAACCGTGACACTTAATTACGGTATTTTTCAAATATATTTATATGCTAACTTGATAAAAAATTATTCTGAATCCTAATATCTATATCCTTCTGTTTTTTAAGCTGAAAAGCCTAACTATTTGATTTTCAATAAAATATACTGAGGGGGTCTATATCAATTGCAACAACCACTGCCAGAACATGAACGTATCGCTTTGTAGCGGATTGAGGTACTCAAGGCAGGTGTTGTAAATGTGGTATTGGTTTCACCTGCAACATCAACCCACGGCGACGTAGAATCGGGTCTTGACTGCCATTGAAAATTACAAGTTCCTGCTCCACCCGTTGATGAAACCGACAATGTGACACCGCCACCTACACATATTGTTGCTGATGGAATAGACGTTGAAACGATAGGGTCAGCAACAACATTCACTTTAAAATCTGCGGAAGTTTCACTACAGGCTCCTTGAATCACATTCAAACGGTAGTATGTTGTTTCAGACAATGCAGGCGTTGAATAAGAGGATGCTGTCCCGCCTGATGCTACATTCGCCCAAGTGCCACTTTCAGTGCGGTATTGCCATTGATAGGTTTGACCTGAAACATTTTGATTGGATGTAAATGAAACAGTACCACCCACACAAACTGTATCACTATTAGCTGTAATCGTTACTGTTGTTAAATTATCAACTGTTACCAATTGTGAACCTACCGCTGTGCAACCACCATTTGTCACAGTGACAGTATATGTGGTATTTGATGTTGGATTTACTGAAATAGCGGCACTTGTTTCACCTGTACTCCACAAATAAGTACCGCCTCCACTGGTAGTTAATGTTGTAATCGTGCCACTGCATATTGTCGCTGTGCCACTGATAGACGCTGTGGAACTTGAATTAATGGTTACCAATTGGGAAGTAACGGCATCGCAGCCACCATTGGTAACCGTAACCGTATAGGTCGTATTTGATGTTGGATTTACTGAAATAGCTGCCGTCGTTTCACCTGTACTCCATAAATAAGTGCCACCGCCACTGGCAGTCAAAGTTGTGCTATTGCCACTGCATATTGTCGTTGTGCCACTGATAGACGCTGTTGGCGCAGCATTGACTGTTACCAATTGGGAAGCCACTGCATCGCAACCTCCATTGGTAACGGTAACTGTATATGTGGTATTTGAAGTTGGACTTACTGAAATAGCTGCCGTCGTTTCACCTGTACTCCATAAATAAGTGCCGCCGCCACTGGCTGTCAAAGTCGTACTATTGCCACTGCATATTGTCGCCGTGCCACTGATAGACGCTGTTGGAGAAGGGTCAACAGTGATTGAAAATACCTGTGGTGTACCGATGCAACCATTAGCCGTTGGGGTCACTGTAATTGTCGCTGAAATAGACGAGCCTCCTGTATTTGTTGCTGTAAAAGCTGTGATATTACCCGTTCCGCTTGCAGCTAAGCCAATAGCGGTGTTATCATTTGTCCAATTATAGGTAGTCCCCGCTACGGAAGAGCCACTAAAAGTGACGGTAGAAGTAGAAATACCATTACAAACGGTTTGATTAGAAGGAGCCGTTACTGAGGGGTACTCATGAACGGTGACAGTTGTAGAAGCAACGGGCGAATTACAGCCATTTACACCCTGATAAACAACAGAATAGATTCCTGACATAGCTGTAGTGGCAGCGCTCAAAGTAGGGTTCTGAGTAGTAGATGTAAAACCATTCGGTCCCGTCCAACTAAATGACCCACCCGTGGGGTTTGGTGTTGCTGTCAATTGAAATGAGCCACCGACACATACATTGCCAGATACTGAATTAGAGGCGACAACAGTAGGAGAAGGCAATAATGAAATATTGGCAGAAGCAGTCCCCGTACAACCTCCGATAGTAAAATTAACAGTATATGTACCCGCTTGTGATGCTGTAATACTTGTTATAGTTGGTGTTTTTACAGAAGAAGTAAAGCCATCGGGTCCTGTCCATGCCCATGTTCCAGACAATGTAGAAATATCAACCACTTCTGCTGTTCTAAATACCATATTGTCAATCATAAAGTCATTGCCATCATTGTTGCAATTGTTGTTAAGATTCAATAATGATATTTCAATCGTTCCTGAATTGCTACCAGAGTTCCAAACTTTAGATAATGTAGTCCATTCGCATGTATTATAACTACTCAAAGGAAATTGCTCAATCGTTTCAGTGCCAATATCAAACCTTAAATTGGAGGAGTTTTGATCTGATAATTTAGCCACTTGAAATTCAAAAAGGTAATTTGTATTAGGTGTTACAGCTACATTATATTTCCAAAATTTCGCGCCACCCGTCCCATTCACCATCAACACTCTACCATGACCTTCGTCTGGGCAGGAAGTGCTCCAATCTCCCACAGGTGAGGGCAAAGTCCCTACTTTATATTTACCACAATAAGCAGAAGATGAATTTGTATTGGCATCCTCAATAAAATCGCTACCAAAACCTGTTAGACCATCATGAAAATCACCATTCGTCACCATATTGTATAAGGGAGCAGAACCCGTAACATTGAAAGTCACATCTGTCCCTTGGCATACAGAGCCACTTGGGGAAGCCACTAAGGTAATAGCTGAATTAAGTGTAACTGCCCAAACAACATTAGAAGGTGTCCAATTTGTACAGATTGAAGATTGGGCAAGACGAACAAAATAAGTCGTTTGGGTCACCATAGCAGGGTCATAAGTAGCACTTGTTGCCCCTGAAATAAGCGTCCATTGCGATTCATATCCTGTATAGGAAGAGGCTGTGGTGCTAGAAGCCCATTGATAGCTTACGGTTCCAGAAGGCGCTGTCGCTGCAACTGTATTTGTAAAAGTGCTGGGGTTAAAAGAGCCACATCCTGTTTGACTGATAGCAATGTTGCCAGCACTTACCGTGCCGCCGCCGACAGATAATTGCACATCATCCGTAGCTTGACAACCCCCATTGGTGACTGTCCACCGCAGTGTTGCAGAAGAAGTTGATAAGGTTACTAAAGACGCTCTATCTGTGGGCGTTGCGATAGTAGCCGTTCCACTCACTACTGACCAGATGCCTGTTCCCACGCTGGGAGCTGTTGCATTCATGGTGAAATCACTGCTTGTACAGTTTGCCTGATCTGCCCCCGCATTAGCAGTTGGCAGTGCATCTACGGTTACAAGCACTGTATCTCTTGTTATACAACCGCCTGCTGTTTGCGTAACAGCGACAATATACTCAGTCGTTGTAGTGGGGTTGGCTATCGGCTCAGCTATGGTTGTAGCGTTTAACCCAGTTGAAGGTGTCCATAAATAGGTATAGCCCGCAATAGCGGACGAACCTAAAGTAGTATTCTCACCAATACAAATACTTCTATCCACACCCGCATTGGCATAAGGGTAAGCACTAACTGAAATGGTATTGGTTTGCTGATCAAAATTAATAACACCAGAAGTAATGGTAGCTGTATTATTCACATCACCACATCCTATACTTACCCGCACCTTAAATTTGATAACAGCCGAATCCGAAGCAGAAATGGCTCCAGAATAAAGCGCTTGGGTAGTAGAATTGACAAAATCACCGCCCACCACGCCATATCTAAATCCACTTGAAATATCTGCCAAAACAACACCATTCATCGTCGTTGAATTAGGAATATAGCTAACCGAAACAGGGAGATTATCATACATTTTAACATTGCCCTCAGAAATGGTTCCTGTATGTCTCACCACAATAGTATATTCTATGGTATCTCCTTGCTCTACAATAGACCCTGTGGAACCCCCTGTTTTAATATAAGACTTGACGGGTTCTAAATTAGAGTTATATTTAGGAAAGATACAACTGGCATAATCCACAGTGGAAGCAGACAAACCTGCATTAACTTTTGTCGTCGTTAAATTATTAAGATTAATATTGTAAACATCTGCGCCCAAATAAGCAGGTGGGGCAGAAGGATTGGTAGCACCTCGACCACTAAGGTATAGCTTTCCATCACTGGTAAAAGCTAAGGAAGTTAATTGAGTCGTTGGCAAATTTATTTTTCCGAGATAGATAACATCCACACTGTTATCAGCATTAAATATAATTCTGTAAAAATGCCCGGGATTAGTGATAATATAACCATTGCCATCAAAGTCAAAGACAAGGTCTCCTCCCCCATTTGTACTACTTAAAGGTATCGCACTGGATGGATAATAATTAACAGGGCTTAATGTATTCACTGTACCACTCGAACCACTTGCTGTTGGCAAATAGGACACCCATTTAGTACCAAAATTACTGACAAAATACGTTTTTTTAGTCACAGGGTTAAAACCCGCTTTGTTATAACTTTCTAATGTTTCAAAACCCGGTAGCGTGTCGCCTGAGCTATAATTATTACCCATAGCATCCATATAATAAAGGATAGGACCCGGCGTATAACCAGAAGAAACACCCGTATTGGAGACATAATAAAATCTATTATAAACCGTATCTAATCCCATAGCGAATGACCCCACTGTCATATTCGAGCCAAACTGTGAGCCATACGTACCATCCGAGGTATTCAAAATCCGCATTTGATTATCCGCATAATTGGAAGCATTTGACCCAGAAACAGAATACACATTACTGCAACTACAACCTGGCGAATTGACATTATAAATACCTGCTGTTACTACATTTGAAGGACGCCACGTGATACCATTTTGCACTTTAGCCAATCGAACATAATAAGTTGTCACGGCTACCAAAGGCGGGTCATAAGTAGCACTTGTTGCCCCTATAATATTTACCCAACCACTTGAAGCACTGTAAACATTTGTGGTGATACTGGATGCCCATTGATATTGTATCGTTCCCAACGCACCCGAAGCATTGGCTTCACTGGTAAATATACTCGGATTGAATGCTCCCGAACAACTGCCCTGACTTGTGGCTACTCTACCTGCATTTAAGGTCAACAAAGGTTCGAAATACATGGAATAAACCATATTATTCATACCATTCGAAGTACCCCCTGTTCGCCAATTTAACACTGAAAGGCTATTATAATTCACTTGAAAAGAAGCCGTTCTATTTAAGGTATCAAGGCTTACAGTTGTACTGCTGCCCGTAGCTCTTATGCTGCCCGCTGGGTTTGGAGAAGGAGAAGGCGTAGGATTATTCACGACACTCAAAGTAGTCCCCACAGCCGTATTAGTAGAAGCATGACCCAAAGTTTGAACCCATTCTCTTCTTGTACTGGAGGTCCCATCCACACCCAAAGCCGTTACCGATAAACAACTTAAGGTGGTTGCAACGCCTGCTGTTGTTTTAAATGAAATTTCCCAATCTATATAACCATCAGCACC
>JAYUQN010000889.1:0-2800 GCA_043756725.1 Saprospiraceae bacterium | reverse complement strand
ACTTTGTGATTCTTTGTAACTTTGTGTTTAAAAAAAATTAGTTGTTTATTGATTTTTTTTATCTTCAATTCATCTTTTATCGCCCTGCATGAATCAACAAAACCGAAATATCTGAAGGACTTACGCCTGAAATACGGCTCGCTTGCCCCAAAGTTCGCGGTTTTATTTTCGTCAATTTCGTCCGTGCTTCCATTGAAAGAGAGGGCAGCGTGTGATAATCAAAAAAGTTGCCCAATTCCATATCTTCCAAGCGGTGCATTTTATCTGCCATTTCTTTTTCCTTTTCGATATAGCTTTCATATTTCATCCCAATCTCTGCGCCTTCTGTTATTTCAGCATTGTAGGGCTGTAAAAAAGCGTCTAATTGGGGTATGACTTTTCGCAAACCTTCTGTATCCACTTGCGGACGGAGCAATATTTTATGCAATTTTGTCCGTTGTTCAAGCGGTACTGTTCCAATGCTTTCCAAATAACCATTAATCAGGTCGGGTGAAACGCTGGTTTCACGCAACCATTTCTGAATCTCTTTTTCACCAGCTACTTTCTCTTCAACCCGTGCCAAACGCTCGTCCAAACCTTTCATACCAAGTTTGGCTGCCAAAGGTGTTAAGCGCACATCAGCATTGTCTTGGCGTAGTAAAATGCGATATTCAGCCCGACTTGTGAACATGCGATACGGTTCTTCCGTCCCTTTTGTAATCAAATCGTCTATCAAAACGCCAATATAAGCTTCCGAACGTTTCAAAATAAAAGGAGCCTCTTCTTTAACAGCCAAATGCGCATTCAAACCCGCCATTAAACCTTGACAAGCCGCCTCTTCATAGCCCGTAGTGCCATTGATTTGACCTGCAAAAAAGAGATTTTTTATCAATTTTGTTTCCAACGTCAAATCCAATTGGGTAGGTGGAAAATAATCATATTCAATAGCATAACCCGGGCGAAACATTTTTACGTTTTCAAAACCGGGTATCGCTAACATGGCTTTATATTGCACATCTTCGGGCAACGACGATGAAAAACCATTGATGTAAATTTCACAAGTATCCCAGCCTTCGGGTTCTACAAAAAGCTGATGCCTATCTTTATCTGCAAATCGGTTAATTTTATCTTCAATCGAAGGGCAATAACGAGGACCTAAACCTTGAATGCGTCCATTGAACATAGGCGATTTTTCAAACCCTGTTTTCAATATTTCATGCACTGTGTCATTGGTATAAACGATATGGCAAGGACGTTGATTCGTCAATTTTGGGGTCTCTGAAAAGCTGAATTTTGAGGGATTTTCATCGCCTTCTTGCACTTCCATTTTATCGTAGTTCAGCGAGCGACCATCTATACGAGGCGGTGTGCCTGTTTTCATACGACCTGCTTCAAAACCCAATTCAATTAACTGCTCTGTAATGCCTTTTGCCGCCGATTCGCCCATGCGCCCGCCCCCAAATTGCTTTTCACCAATATGTATCAAGCCATTTAAAAAAGTACCATTGGTTAAAACAACGGCGTTTGACTCAATTTCCAAACCCAAAGGCGTCCGAATGCCACCCACGCGACCCTCTTTTACAATTAAACCGCTGACCATTTCCTGCCAAAAGTCAATATTGGGGTGTTGTTCCATCATAATACGCCATTTGCGGGCAAACAACATTCTATCGCTTTGCGCCCGTGGCGACCACATAGCGGGACCTTTCGAGCGATTGAGCATACGAAACTGAATCATGGTATGGTCGGTCACGATACCCGAATAGCCACCTAAAGCGTCTATTTCACGCACAATCTGCCCTTTTGCCACACCGCCCATCGCAGGATTACACGACATTTGGGCAATGGTCTGCATATTCATAGTAGCTAATAGCACTTTTGAACCCATATTCGCTGCCGCCACCGCTGCTTCACAGCCCGCATGACCTGCACCTACTACTATGACATCATATTTTGGAAACATTATCTTTTTTATTTGAAATTGGGCGCAAAGATACGGGGAAAAGCTGAAAAAACAAAACGGACACCCCCCTCAGTATTTTAGCCGTAAATAAAAATATTTTCAACAAATAATTTGAAGTAAGTAGTAATACTGAAATAAACGCTGTTATTGACTAACCACGTCCTTTAGGGCGTGGGGCGGCAATCAAGTCAAGTTAAGGCTTTAGCCGCTTATTTCAATAGGGAAAAGATGAGCGGCTAAAGCCAAAAAAGGGTTCATTTTTCTGCCCACGCCCTAAAGGACGTGGTTAGTCAATAACAGCGTTTATTTCAGTTCAACTACTTATTATATTAAAACCGACATTTCCCACATTTATTTTAAAAATGAGCATTTAATGGAAATAGTGGAAAAAAAGCCCCTTTAGCATACGTTTCGCTTAAAATTTAGGGTAGTTTTACGATTTTAAAGCCTCGTTAGAGGTGCAATATTGGTAATAATCGAGTGTTTCCACTTCCAACAGCCCCTTTAGGGGTGTAATATTGGTAAACTCGAAGTCATTTCACTCCAAACGGGGCTTAGCATGGGTCATTTTAGCGTTTGTTACCAATATTACACCCCTAAAGAGGCTTAGTACGGGTTATTTTAGCGTTTTTTACCAATATTACACCTCTAACGAGGCTTTAAAATCGTAGAACTACCCTAAATTTTAAGCGAAACGTATGCTAACGGGGCTTTTTTCAATTAAATAGCTATTTTAAAAAATACTGTGGGAAATGTTGGTTAAAATACCTATTTTTGTAAAAAATATAAATAAATGGCAGCAACAGCGTCAATAGCAATAGCAGAAAAAGAATATATGAAACAACCCAAACCTGTTTC
>JAYUQN010000888.1:0-7472 GCA_043756725.1 Saprospiraceae bacterium | reverse complement strand
CCCCCGATTTCATCGAGGGTTATTCACGTTCAAACCCTTCGGGTTTTTAGATTTTGACAACTTGAATCCACAAATTTTACAAAATGACCTTAAATTTTAAGCGAAACGTATGCTCATGGTACATCCAGATGAAATCGTGACGGGGCTTTTAACCTAATATTTCATATTTCATACTCCACGAAAATGAGAATAGACATTCTTTCTGCTGTTCCTGAACTTTTAGAAAGCCCTTTCAGTCATTCTATAATGAAAAGGGCACGTGAGAAAGGATTGTTTGAAGTGCACGTTCACAATTTGCGGGCGTATGGATTAGGGCGGCATAAGCAAATAGACGATTATCAGTTTGGCGGTGGAGCAGGTATGGTGATGATGATAGAGCCAATTGTCAATTGTATCAATGCTTTGAAAGCAGAAAGGGATTATGATGCTATTATATATATGACACCCGATGGCACAAAGTTTGACCAACCAATGGCGAATAGCCTTTCGATGAAACAAAATTTGATGATTTTATGTGGGCATTATAAAGGCATTGACGAACGTGTGCGTGAACATTTTATAACTTTAGAGGTTTCAATAGGCGATTATGTTTTGTCGGGTGGAGAGTTGCCCGCAGCCGTGATGGTGGATGCTATTGGTCGTTTGATTCCGGGTGTTTTAGGCGATGAAACATCTGCTTTGTTCGATTCGTTTCAAGACAATCTTTTAGCACCGCCTGTTTATACCCGTCCTGCGGATTATGAAGGCTTGAAAGTGCCCGATATTTTAATGTCGGGACATGAAGCTAAAATTGCCGATTGGCGTTTTGAGCAGTCGTTGAAAAGAACTAAAGAAAGAAGACCAGACCTTGAAATGGACAAATGACAACTGACAATGGACAAATGACAATGGACAATATAACGTGTTCACATTGTCATTTGTCCATTATTCTTTGTCATTTGTTAAAAATCGGTTAAATATACCCCCCCTCAGTATAAATGACATTTTTTATGTAACTTTGTAGAGCAATCAATTGTTTTAAAAAAATAAAATTCAAATATCAATGAGAAATTCAATTAAAGGATTTATTTTAATGAGTTTTGTCGCTTTGGCGGCTTGTAAAAATGATAAAACAGCTGCTACATCTGACAATACGGTAACTTCACCACCTTCCACGGCTTCCGCTTCTGTGGGAACGTCCGTTTCTACACCAGAAGTACCTTCAACCACAAAAGGGCTTGCGGGTCCTTTGACACCAGAAGCGGCAAAAGCGGCTTTAGCACCTGTTTCACCTGATGCCAATCAAGTAACACCTTCGGCAACAACAGGCAAAATAACAACGGTGAAATTTGATGATATGAGTTATGATTGGGGCAAGCTCAAAGAGGGTGAAAAAATGACCCATCTTTTCAAATTCAAAAACACAGGCACCAACGACCTTATTATCAGCGACGCTCGGGGAAGCTGCGGTTGTACAGTGCCAGAATGGCCTAAGGAGCCTATCAAACCGGGTAAAGGCGGTGAAATTAAAGTCGTTTTTGATTCGGCTCATAAAAGCGGACCGCAAAGTAAAACAGTGACTATCAATGCCAATACAGAACCTGCCAGCATCGTTTTGATGATAAAAGGGATAGTTGAAGGCAAAGAAGAACCTGTGAAGGAAGAAGCTAAGACGAATTAAAGTACAGCGTATAAAAAAAAGCGTCACCAATTTCGTATGGGTGACGCTTTTTTTTTATCCTACTGATTTTTATATATGTTTTGGAACATAATTTGTAAAATATAATAACAGTGTTAATACTCCCTAATTTCGACTTCTCTTTGAAAAATAATAGCCTCCCTTGTTGTTTTACACATTTTTTAATTATTTATAAATAAACAAAATATATCATAGCTATTGATTTGACAGTCAATTTACTATAAATTTTATAAATATTTAATTGAAATTAATTACTCACATGAATGTTCCGTTTGGCATGATTTTTACCAAAGTAGCAGATAGTTGTTCGTTTTCAGTTTTCAGTCACAAACTATCAACTAATAACTTGTAATAAACTGTTCACTTTTAAATAACGTAGTCATAAAAGAATAACTCAATAATAAGATTGGGCTTCTAAATCGAAACTGCATACATGAAAAGACTTTTACTCTTTAGCGCACTAAGTTTTTTGAGTTTTATACTCCCTGCTCAAACTAATTTTATCAATCAGGATTCTGTGTTTGCGCAGAGTGCCGATTGTGTCGGTGGTGTCAATGCTTGTATTGATAGTATCAATTATGACAATATAGCAGACTATCGTTTCACGCTCGATGGCGCACCTTATACAGGTACGCTTGAAGCTTGTCGCGAAGATACTATTCATACCTATTCCTATTTCGTAATTTTTCAGAATGGTGAAACAGGTCCATTTTCCCTAAACTCTTGGGTTGTGAATGGGCAAACCTTTTCGATTCCCAATTTCGGCTCGCTTTCTCAACTGCTTGATTCTATGCGGCGTTGGGACCCCGCTGGCAATTGGCAGTTAGAGCCTTCTGCGCAGATTATATATGGTTTTCCTTTAAGAGGTAGAACTTATAGTTGTCAAAATATCACAGGCTTGGGGCGAGGTGGCAATAATGACGTGTGTTATAATGTCGGTTTCAATTTTTCAGGTTTGAAATTTAGAGTGAATCCTGGACGTCATAGGTTTGTTGTTGAGCAAATTTCAACAGGACTAAAAGATACGGTGAAAGTAACCACTGCTTGCATCAAACCCGATACCATTCGCCAAACCATGTTTATTGGCACTACGCGCGCCTATTGCCTCAATGTTTCTGAATTGTTGGGTCAACCACAATTAGCCACTTTTAGCAACTTTTGCGCTAAACCTACAACAAATGTTACTTTTGATAGCCTCACAAGCATTTCTTTCGATACTATATATAACTATTGTATCAACTATACAGGACGTGCTGCGGGTGTAGATACGGCTTGTATGCGGGTTTGTGACCAATATGGCATCTGCGACACGACTTATCTTTTTATAACTGCTGAAGTAAATACAAGTCGTTTTTATCTTTTTCAAGATACCATTACTGTTGGTTTGAGCCGACAAAAATGCAATATTTCTATTCCGCCCGGCACCATCAATGTATTTGAAAACAATTGCCCAACACGCTCTGGTAGTGAAATATCCTTTGTTTTAGATGCGGGAACACGATGTGTTACTTATACAGGTTTGGGTGTTGGAGCCGATACAGCTTGTGTTCGGGTTTGTAATACTTTAAACGTTTGTGATACAACCCATTTTTTTATTACAGGGCAATCTGTAATACAACCGCCGAGCGGTGGCTCACATATTTTCAACGATACCATTACAGTGGGCTTGAACCGTCAAAAATGCAATTTGACGATGCCTACGGGCACTATTAATGTGTTTCAAAACTTGTGTTTAAGTCGCTCAGGTACGAATGTGGCTTTCACTTTGGATGCTATCACGCGCTGTGTGACTTATACGGGTATGACTGTGGGTATAGACACGGCTTGTGTGCGGGTATGTAATACAAGTAATGTGTGCGATACCACAACGATGTTTATTGATGCCCGCTCTGTGGTTTCACCGCCAATTGGTGGTTCACAAGTTTTCAACGATACAATTACGATTGGTTTAAGCCGCCAAAAATGTGATATTAGAATACCAAGTGGCACTATCAATGTTCTTCAAAACATTTGTGCTGCCAACTCTGGTACAAATGTGGGTTTTGCTATTGATGTTGTGACGCGTTGCGTGACTTATACAGGTTTGACAGTGGGTACAGATACAGCTTGTTTACGGGTGTGTAATACGAGTAATGTGTGCGATACGACGACTTTTTTGATAGAGGCTAAAGCAGCAGTGGTTCCAAGCCGAAACCATATTTTCACCGATACGATTACCGTTGGTTTAAACCGTCAAAAATGTAATATCATAATACCTAATGGTACTATAAATGCTTTTGAAAACCTTTGCCCAACAGCGTCAGGCACAAATGTCAGCTTTGCTTTGGATGCCGCGTCGCGTTGCGTAACTTATCAAGGTTTGGTGGTTGGATTTGATACCGCTTGTGTGAAGGTGTGTAATACTGCGGGGGTCTGTGATACGACAACTTTCATCATCGAAGCTAAGCCTGTACAAGTGGTAGGAGGTCCGAGAACGCATATTTTCAACGATACCATTACGGTAGGGTTAATTCGTACCAAATGTGATTTTATAAAACCAACGGGTGCGACAACAATAGAAAATATTTGTTTGACATCATCGGGTTCTAATATCCGTTTTGATGTCAATCCCTTAACGCTCTGTGTCACCTATACGGGTGTAACTGTGGGAACCGATACCGCGTGTATAAAAATATGTAACCCAACGACCAATCTTTGTGATACAACCCTAATGTATATACAAGGACGCACGACGACCAGACCCGTTTTGACCCCGAGTGTGGATACGATGAAATTGAGAATATTTGAAAGAAAAACTTTCTGCCCAGACTCTTCAGAGTTGGCGGGGTCTCCGATTTCACTGATAAAATTCTGTACACCTGCTCAATTTAACAATTCGACTATTTCTTTAGATACTGTAAAAAAATGCGTAGTGGTCACAGGTAGGAGTGCAGGGGTTGATACTTTTTGCATCGCTCTTTGCTCAACGGCAGGCTTCTGCGATACCACCACATTATATGTTCAAGTATCGCCTGATACCTTAAAACCAAGACCAAGTATTGACTCTTTCACCATAAAAATTGGCGAATTGAAGGTCTATTGCCCCGATACTTTAGAGTTATTGAGTGGAACTGTAACGAATATAAGCAGTTGTACAACCACCAATATAAACCACGCCAACATTAGGTTTAATAATGTCACAAAATGTGTGGAATCAAGAGGTATTAGTGCGGGAAAAGATACAGTTTGCGCCATTATTTGTAATTCGGTAGGATTATGTGATACCACAACTTTGTACATTACAGTTACGGCAGATTCGGTGAAACCTGTGGCGAGTGTGGAACGCATAAGGATACGATTGGGACAGGATTCACTGTTTACAAATATAGATTCTACCCAAATATTTGGCAGCGTTGATACGCTTTACGACGCTTGCCCGGGTAAAAATGGCTCTAAAGCCCGTATGGTTTTAAATAGAACCTTACGAAATGTTGCCATAAGGGGTGTCAATATAGGGATAGATACGATGTGTTTGGTGGTATGTAATACAACTTCTCGATTATGCGATACGACAACCGTCATTGTAACGGTCATTGATACCATTCGGTTATCTCCAATTCAGGCATATAACGATTTTGATACAACACGATTGGGGAGGTCTATAACATTCCAAGTGTATAAAAATGATACGCTCAATAGGTTGATACCGACTCGATTAACGATTGTAAAACAACCTTTGAAAGGAAAAGCCGACACCATTAGTTTTAGAGATGGCTTGATAAAATATACGGCAGGTCGTTCCCCACAATCTTGTGGATTAGACAGTTTCCGCTACCGTGTGTGTGTAGATACTGTTTGTTCGGAAGCCCTTGTCATTGTGGATGTGAAATGTGCGGAGGGTTTGAAAGCCTTTAATGCGCTCTCGCCTAATGGAGATGGCAAAAATGATGTCTTTTACATCGAAGGTTTGCAAAAATATACAGACAATACGCTTTGTGTTTTCAACCGATGGGGCAATGAAGTTTTAAAAGCTAAAAATTATGAAAATGATTGGCAAGGTACTTGGAATGGTAAAGATTTACCAGATGGTACGTACTTCTATTGGCTTAGAGATGATGCAACAGGCGAAATATTAATGACTGGATATTTGCAAATTTTAAGATAAATTTTTAAATGATGAATGATGAATTTTACCCCCCTCAGTATTTTGATGATTTAGAATTAATTTGCACTGAATTGTAAAATTCATCATTCATCATTCATCATTATTAAAATATCCCTACAAATAACAAACAAATTTTAGAATTACAAAACCCGTGGATTATCTAAAACTATTTACGATGAGAAAATCTATCACACTTTTTACTCTACTCTGTGTCGTTGTGGTCAAGGGCTTGGCGCAACAAGATCCGATGTTCACAAAGTACATGTTCAACTCATTGGTTTTCAACCCTGCTTATGCGGGTAGCCGTGAGCATTTGACTATCAACGCTTTGCATCGCACACAGTGGTGGGGCATTGAAGGTGCACCGAGTACACAATCATTGACCGTTCATACGCCCATGAAAAATGAGCGTGTGGGCTTAGGCATGAGCATTGTGAACGATAAAATTGGACCAACCAGCTCACTGAACGGCAATTTGGCTTATTCTTACCGCATTCCAGTTGGTAAAGCAAAATTGTGTATCGGCTTGCAAGGTAGTTTCAATAACTGGCGCGCCGATTGGACAAAGCTTTCTATCCAAGATGGCGGTGACAATGCTTTCGCTGAAACCAATCCTAACTTCTGGAAACCCAACTTTGGCGCTGGCATGTATTATTACAGCAAGCGTTTTTATACAGGCTTTGGTGTGCCACGCATCATTGAGTACGATTTGACTAAAAATCGGACTGACCAATTGCCTTTATACGCCAAACAGTACCGCCACTATTTCTATACCATTGGCGGTGCTATTCCCATTAGAGGCAATGCTTTGATTTTCAAACCGTCTTTGCTCGTAAAAGCAGCCGCTATTGATAGCCGTATCAAACGCGATTCCGCTTTCCAAACCATTGGCGCACCAACCGAATTTAACGTGGATTTGTCGCTCTTTTTCCAAGAAACCTTGTGGATTGGTGCTTCTTTCCGTTCTTCTGTTGAAGCTTTCACCAGCAAAAGTTCTTATGACTCTGGCGATATTTGGGCAGCTTATTATCTCTCAAATGGCTTGCGTATTGGCGTTTCTTACGACTATACGTTGACCAAATTGCAGAAAAAAGCAGGCGGCTCTTTCGAGATAATGGCAGGTTATGAGTTAGATCAACGCAATAAAAAAACGGTTACGCCACGCTATTTTTAATATAATGAATAGGAGGTTCAAAGATTTGACAACTTTTCAAAGCTAAAATATCTACCCATCTTGTCAAAGTCTAATCGGTGCAGCGCACCGCAATATTTGTAGGTGAAGCATGGAGTTCTCGATTTAAAGGTGCGTAGCACTGTGATATTAACAAGTATTGTAGCAATATTACGGTGCTACGCACCTTTAAATCGAGAACTCCATGCTTCACCTACAAATATTGCGGTGCGCTGCACCGATTAGACTTTGACAAGATGAGTAGATACTTTAGCTTTCAAAAGTTATCAAACCTAAAAATTTACATTTTACCCCCCCTCAGTATTTTGAGCTTTTTTACACGCTAATAATATCGCAATACCCAATTTTAAAATACATTTCAAGGATTTTTATATTCTAAATTTTTTACTCTGATGAAATTAAAAAACTTTTACCTACTAGCCCTGGTTCTTGTCTTATTTTCAAGTAACCTTGTCGCT
>JAYUQN010000887.1:0-2807 GCA_043756725.1 Saprospiraceae bacterium | reverse complement strand
AATTTGAATGTTTATATCAACGATAGGTATCAAGCAGCATCGGCATTTTAAGAAGCATGCCCCCTCAGTAGTTGAGCTAAATATCAAGTAATTCTACTTTGGCACTCTGGAAATCCCGAAGGGATTAAACGTGAATAACCCCGAATGAAATTCGGGGGCAACAAGCGAGGCATTTTTCGCAACCCCGAATGGGGTTGAACAAGCCTCATTTTAAGTAAAACAGGTTGTAAGGCTGTTTTAAAAATAAGGTGCTTGTGCTATTTTTTTTATTAAAATTAAAATCAAACTTAATATGTATAACAAACTCAAAAATTTTGCTAAAGCCTTGCCTTTAGCTTTTTTGCTCTTTAGCGTGGAACGCACGATGGGTCAAGACGGTACAATTTATCCACTCGATGCACCCGCCGAGCCAAAAGCCATCTTGCTCAATACGGGTGGTGTGGAAAATCAACCTGCCAAAGAATCATGGTTTCGACAATGGGGAGACCCAATGGCTCGTAACATAACCGTTGCGACATTGACACCTTTTTTGCCAGAACCCGGCAAAGCAAACGGTGCTGCCGTTATTGTTGCACCCGGTGGTGGTTTTAGATGGCTTTCAATGGGTAACGAAGGCTGGGAAGTAGCCGAGGCATTGGCAAAACAAGGCATAGCCGCTTTCGTTCTCAAATACCGTTTGCATCCTACGGCTGAATCTCTTGAGGATTTTAAGGCTTGGATGAACCGCCCACGAACCCCTCCAACGCTATCTACGGATAGTACCAAATCAGCAACACCGTCACGTCCACAACAGCCCGACCTTTCTAATCAGTTAGCGGATGCTGAAGCCGCTTATGCCATGATAATCAAACGAGCAAAAGAATGGGGTGTTGATACCAGTAGAATAGGTATGATAGGTTTTTCAGCAGGTGCAGGTCTGACAATGCACTCGACACTACACTCTAAAACGATGAAACTGGCTTTCATTGGACCAATATATGGTGGTATGGGACCTGTCGAAGTGCCTAAGAATGCGCCACCGATGTTCAATGTTATTGCCAGTGATGATTTTCTATTCAGAGGTCAGTTTGGTGTTATTGATTCATGGTTTAAGGCAGGCAGACCTGTTGAGTTTCATCTTTATCAAAATGGCGGTCATGGATTTGGTTTAGGCAATCCAAATCGTACCAGCAATCGTTGGTTTGAGGCATTTACCCATTGGTTGAGTGTAAATGGTTTTCTTAAAGCCAAAGCGGGTAAGTGATGAATAGGTGGAGGTTATACGTTTGATTAGCCCCCTGCCAGTCTATCATTTTCTATACTACTGAACTATTAAAAGTTTAATGTATAAAGCATTTATTTTAAACAGATTTAGGGTAAGATTTTTTGAAGAAAATTGATAATTTGTTGAATGATTTTTTTTGCAAAAAAAATCATTCAACAAATTATCAATTTTCTTCAAAAAATCTTACCCTAAATCTGTTTAAAATAAATGCTTTATACATTAAACTTTTAATAGTTCAGTAGTATAGAAAATGATAGACTGGCAGGGGGCTAATCAAACGTATAACCTCCACCTATTCATCACTTACCCGCTTTGGCTTTAAGAAAACCATTTACACTCAACCAATGGGTAAATGCCTCAAACCAACGATTGCTGGTACGATTTGGATTGCCTAAACCAAATCCATGACCGCCATTTTGATAAAGATGAAACTCAACAGGTCTGCCTGCCTTAAACCATGAATCAATAACACCAAACTGACCTCTGAATAGAAAATCATCACTGGCAATAACATTGAACATCGGTGGCGCATTCTTAGGCACTTCGACAGGTCCCATACCACCATATATTGGTCCAATGAAAGCCAGTTTCATCGTTTTAGAGTGTAGTGTCGAGTGCATTGTCAGACCTGCACCTGCTGAAAAACCTATCATACCTATTCTACTGGTATCAACACCCCATTCTTTTGCTCGTTTGATTATCATGGCATAAGCGGCTTCAGCATCCGCTAACTGATTAGAAAGGTCGGGCTGTTGTGGACGTGACGGTGTTGCTGATTTGGTACTATCCGTAGATAGCGTTGGAGGGGTTCGTGGGCGGTTCATCCAAGCCTTAAAATCCTCAAGAGATTCAGCCGTAGGATGCAAACGGTATTTGAGAACGAAAGCGGCTATGCCTTGTTTTGCCAATGCCTCGGCTACTTCCCAGCCTTCGTTACCCATTGAAAGCCATCTAAAACCACCACCGGGTGCAACAATAACGGCAGCACCGTTTGCTTTGCCGGGTTCTGGCAAAAAAGGTGTCAATGTCGCAACGGTTATGTTACGAGCCATTGGGTCTCCCCATTGTCGAAACCATGATTCTTTGGCAGGTTGATTTTCCACACCACCCGTATTGAGCAAGATGGCTTTTGGCTCGGCGGGTGCATCGAGTGGATAAATTGTACCGTCTTGACCCATCGTGCGTTCCACGCTAAAGAGCAAAAAAGCTAAAGGCAAGGCTTTAGCAAAATTTTTGAGTTTGTTATACATATTAAGTTTGATTTTAATTTTAATAAAAAAAATAGCACAAGCACCTTATTTTTAAAACAGCCTTACAACCTGTTTTACTTAAAATGAGGCTTGTTCAACCCCATTCGGGGTTGCGAAAAATGCCTCGCTTGTTGCCCCCGAATTTCATTCGGGGTTATTCACGTTTAATCCCTTCGGGATTTCCAGAGTGCCAAAGTAGAATTACTTGATATTTAGCTCAACTACTGAGGGGGCATGCTTCTTAAAATGCCGATGCTGCTTGATACCTATCGTTGATATAAACATTCAAATTT
>JAYUQN010000886.1:0-7484 GCA_043756725.1 Saprospiraceae bacterium | reverse complement strand
ATATGACTGATATAATTATCTTTAGGGTCGTCATGTAAAACAATAGCCAAAAAATCAGGTTCCCGTTCAATGGTATATTGAACTTTATCTTTGATAATAGCAATATTTTCTAAATTTAAATCTACGCATTTTGCCAAGGGTACAATGATTTTGGATAAACTTTCTTTGATTATTTTGTCGTATTTGCCCATAGTAGTTGGTTTTTAAAATATATTTTCATTTATACTATTTAACCTCAAAACCCATCATCTATTTTAGGTTTGGTAGCAGGTACAGGTTTTGGTTTGGCAGGCACAACGGGTTTTGGTACAGGTGCGCCGCCGCTTGGAGGAGCAACTGCCGCATTAGGGTCTGTAGGATTAATATTCCCTTGTTCTTCATCTTGAAATCCATCGGGATTGAAGGCAGGAGCACCCCCCTCAGTAGCGGGGCTTCCACTGTTGTAATAATCACCACAATTGAGCGTAATACCTAAATCGCCTGCTGGTTTTTTGAAACGCTCTTCAACATTGTATTGAAGAGTTTTACTTTTTTCAACTTTATCCATCAATTTTACAAAAAATGGTCGTGCCATGGCTGCCCCTTGCCCATCTTCAATGCGGAGGAAGCGAATCCATTGGTCTTCACCACCGACCCAAGTGCCTACCACCAAACGAGGTGTAACGCCCATAAACCAACCATCGCGGTAATCATTTGTAGTACCTGTTTTTCCACCCACTTCACTTTTCATGTTTTTCAAACCGGGAGCGGAGCGGACGTTGTATTTTAACATTTGAAGCATCACGAAAGCGGCATTTTCAGGTAAAGCGCTTTGCTTTTTAGCTATTTCTTGATAAATAATTCTACCCGATTTATCAGCAATTTTTCTGATATATTGTGGTTTGATATACACACCATTATTCGCAAAAGTGCTATAACCACCTGTCATTTCCATAACGGTCAAATCTGCAGCACCTAAGCATATTGCAGGTGTTTTAGGCAAACGAAATTGTCCATTGGAATATTTGGCATCCACATCAATACCCATTTCATGCATAATTTCACGCACAGGCTGTGTTGAGCCTATGGATTTCATCAAATAAACGGAAGCGGTATTGCGGGATTCTTTCAAAGCATCCCATAAGGTCATATAGCCTCCCGAATAACCCGAAGAGTTTTTAGGTGTCCATGATTGTATCAACCCAAAACTGCCTTCGCCTACGCCGATGGTTTGCGGCACATCGTGCACTTGTTGGCAAGGTGATACACCAAACTGGGCAATTGCGGTGGCATAGATAAATGGTTTGAAAGTAGAGCCCACTTGTCTATCCACTCTGACGTGGTCAACTTGAAAATATTTATGCCCAATACCGCCGACCCAAAATTTCACAAAACCTGTAATAGGGTCAACACCCATCGAACCCAATTGGAGGTGCATACGGTGATAGCGAATAGAGTCAAGCGGTGTTAAAGTGGAGTCTTTTTCACCTGCTGCATTGTAAGCAAAAACTTTCATGCGCACAGGTTTATTGAAATCACTTTTGGCATTCGCTTGCAGGATATTCCATTGGTTTTTTATTTTCCCCCAATTCGCACTTTTCATTATTTGACGATACACATCTGCTCGTTTAGGGTTTAGACTATTGCTTTTCAACATGGTTTCAAGGAAAGAAGGTTGCTTTTCCTGTTTCAACATGTTTATTATGTCTGAATCCATGATAGTTAAACCTTCATATTCTTCTTCAACAGCATCTAAAGTAGCGTCCAAATGCTTGCTACGGAGCATGAGATAACGGTCGGAATTGCGAATTTGCGCTTCCAATGAAGCCTGTCGTTGCAAAATTTGAACATCTGTGGTTTCTTGGTCTTTATATGTCCAGGGGTCTCTGCCTTTCCAAACTCTGAAATACTTAGCTTGAAGGGCTGCCATGTGTTCCCGCATAGACGTTTCTGCCATAGCTTGCATTTCAGCATCAATGGAGGTGTATATCTTCAAACCATCGCGATAGACATCGTAATTGGTTCCATCCGATTTAAGAACACCTTTATCTTTTAGAATTTTTTTAACATCATCTGCCAGTGTCGTTCTGAAATAAGTTGCCAACCCGTCGTTATGCGAACGGGTTCTGAATTTTGAAACGTCTAAAGGTTTAGCAGCCAATTCCTTATATTGGCGTTCGTTGATAACACGTTGCTCAAAACAGCGTTCTAACACTTTGTTGCGCCGCTGTTTTGTTTTTTCATTGCGCCTTACAGGATTGTAGAGCGAGGAATTATTACACATACCGACTAAGGTTGCGCCTTCTTCAAAAGAGAGTTGTTCGGGCGCTTTATTGAAATACACTTCGGAAGCTGCGCGAATGCCGTGTGCATTATAGCCAAAATCGTAGGTATTTAGATACATCGTAATCAATTCCTCTTTGGTATAAGCGCGCTCCAATTTGATAGCGGTAATCATTTCGCTCAGCTTGCGATAGTAGTAACCAAAAGCTTTTTCAATAAAATTCATATCCTTGAAATCACGGTCGCTGTATAGCAATTTTGCCAACTGCATGGTCAATGTAGAGCCACCGCCTTGTCCTTTTTGGCGCAATAAAAACGTTTTAACAAAAACCCGCAGCAAGGCTTCGGGGTCTATGCCCGAGTGGCTGTGAAAACGCACATCTTCGGTGGCTAACAAAGCTTGGATGATGTGTTTTGGTAAATTTTCATAGCGCACAGGGGCGCGGTTTTGAATATACAAACGCCCCAAAACGGTGGAATCATCTTGTGCAATGACTTCCGACGCAAGATTGAGCGTCGGGTCTTCCAATTTTTTGAACGAAGGGGTCAAAAATGAAAAGGTGATGATAGACAGGCATAGCACTGCCAAACCAACATAAAATATGCGCCAAAGCCATTGAGTCCACTTTTCGTGTTTTTCATAGCGTATTGCCCATTCGTTGACGGGCTTTTGGTCGGGTAATGTTCTAAAATCTGCCATAGTAGCTTAGAGTCTTTTACTTTTTCTTATAACGTTTTTTGAAAACGTACAAATATACTATACTCTGCGTATTTTTGAGAAATTTTGTTTTGATTTCGCTCTGTTATTGAAATAAAATAAAAAAAGCCGCATCTTTATAGAGATGCGGCTTCCGTGCCGTATTACGGACTTCAGTCCGTGCTACGGATTAACTACGCCACAGCATTTTCAACAGCTTGAACGGCGGCATTGGCATTGGCTGCTATATTTGCCATTTCAGCATCACCACCTACTTCGGTCGCTATAACTGAGGGGGTTGCTACTGTTTCTATTTTTACGGCTGTTTCAACAGTTTCAGTGGCATTACCATTTTCAACAGCTACAACAGCGGGAGCTTCTACTGTCTCTACTGGAGCAGGTGTTTCAACCATTTCAGGGGCATCCACCTTTTCGGCTACGACAGCAGCAGGAATGGCAATGGCTTCTACTGGGGCAGGTGTTTCAACGATTTTAGTTGCTGCCTTACCATTTTCAGAAACTTTTAAAGCAGGCGTTTCTACGGCTTCTTTCTTTTCAACTTTTGTCGTTTCATTGACAATGGCTTTTTTAGCTTCTTTCTCCTTCAGGTTATTCATTTTCGACTCAATATCTATTTTAGTTGCCAGCATTTCGTTGAGTTTTTCCTCTTTCGATTTGACGCGGTCTAAAATCATATTGATTTTGGCTTGACGGATTTGAGCTTCCAATTGCCCTTGCGAATTATTGACGCGCGTGGTTTGGAAATCTAATTCCTCCTTGTCACGGTCAATACTATCTTGCATTTTATCAACAGCCCCAATTAAGCCTTCATAGCGGCGAGCCAGCCTTTCGGTTGCCGACGTATCGTTGATGGCATTGTTGCCAAATTTTTTCTCTTTAACGACTTTGAACATCGTGTCAATGCGATTCCAAATTTCGTTGGAATGGTCACGTGTCAATTTTTGACCTCTAAAATCGGATTGGGTCTTTTTCAAATCGTCAAATATATCCGGAAAACGCTGAATGCCGATTTCAACTTTTTTCTCAATTTCATCGAGCATGGTGTTGAAACGGGCATAGAGCGATTTGGAATTATCTTCAAACTCGTTTGAGAGCGAAGAGCGTAGTTGTTTCAAATCATCAAACAAACCATTGGTTGCATCGCGCAGCACATCGGCATGTTCGCGGAAAAGATTGCGGTCGCGCACTTGCTCTTGGACTTTATTCCAAAAACCTTTGAGCGAGTCCCACACTTCGCCACTATATTCTGACATTTGGCTAACTTTATCTTTCAATTCAGCCAATTCAGATTTATAATTTTCATGCAATTTAGTAGATAGCACAATAAAGTGCCATTCTGATTGTGCACGGTTGATAATATCAGCCCGCTCTACCCTCAAATCATCGGGTAGGAGACTTTCAGCCACGGTCAATTCACGCTCGATATGCGCTGCGCCATCGGGGAAAGTAATTTCAGTCGCATCGTTGCGCCAATCATTGAGCATTTGTTGGGCAAATTCGGGAGAAGCGATGGCTTCAGGAAATGTCCAAATATCTACTTTATTGTCAGCAGCGCGTAGTTGCATAGCAATCAGTACACGGTCTTCTTGTGCGTTGGTACCCCAGAGAACTAATTTGGTCTTCATTTAATCGTATCGTTTTAAGTTCAGTAAATACGGTGATATAATGGTCATCATGCTTTCAGTCAATGTGTTTCAACAAAACTCGGGTCAAAAGTACGGGTGTTTTTTGAATAGGTCAAACTCTTTTTTTTAATATTAGTTAAATCATGCAATTATAACGCCAAAACAAGAGCGTGAAAAGTGAAAAGTGTAGCGTGAAAAGGGATGAAGGAAAAGGACACAATACCCTAATTTTTACTTTTTATCTTTCATTTTTCACTAAAAAAAAGAGGCGATGCAACGCACCACCTCCAGCCCTAACCAAATAAAACCAAATTATAAATTTATCCTTTAAGTGCTTTTAAATCTTGAAAAAGATATAAAAACACTGTTTTTTCTACTTTGTGTTGTTTTTACACTTACAAATGTCCGTGTTTTTTTTTATAAAACCATAATCTTAAGGCTTAATTTTTTTTAATTTTTTTTTCAAGCTTGTTTTTTCCTTGAAAACCCTTAAAATTTTTAGTCTAATTTTGGTTTTAAATAGCGCTTGATTTGGTGTTTCAAAATATAAGTTATTAATTATTTTTTTATTAAAAATTTTATATTTCTAACCAACTTATTTTTAAAATTTATGTCTGATTTTTGAAAATACTTTTTTTTTCGTAAAAGAAAGCGTTTTTTCATAAAAAATTTCAAACTTGCACCCTTAAAAATTATCGAAATTTGAATCAATATGAAGAATCTTCTTTTCGTTTTTACCTTATGCGTTTTTTTATCCCCCCTCAGTATTATTGCCCAAAACAGTGACGAGGATGCGCTCATGGTGCGTAAAATATATGATGCGGCTTTGTCGCAAAGCCTGAGCTATCCCTGGTTGTATGATATGTGCACTAAAATTGGTGCACGGCTCAGTGGCTCTCCAAGTGCAAAACGGGCTGTGGATTATACCCGTTTGATGCTTGATACGACAGGGTTTTTAACAAAGCTACAACCTTGTATGGTGCCACATTGGGTGCGGGGCGATAAAGAAATATTGAAAACAGTGAATTCTAAAACCTTAAAAAACAGCAATTTACGTGTTCTCTCTATCGGTAATGCGGTTGGAACTGGACCCAAAGGCGTGACAGGGGAAATAATTGAAGTGAAAAGCCTTGATGAAGTTGATGCTTTGGGTGAAAAGGTGAAAGGTAAAATCGTTTTTTTTAACCGCCCGATGGATAGAAAGCAAATTCACACTTTTGCCGCTTATGGCGGTGCGGGTGACCAACGCCATGCGGGTGCTTCTCGTTCTGCAAAATATGGCGCAATGGCTGTCATTGTCCGCTCGCTTTCAACAGAATTGGACGACCGACCCCACACAGGGGCTTTGCGGTATGATGAAAAATATCCTAAAATACCCGCTGTTTGTATCTCGACTAATGACGCTGAAAAGCTCTCAAAAGCCCTGACTACTGAGGGGTCTATAAAAGTGTTTATGCGGACGACTTGTGAAATGTTGCCTGATGTGGAAAGCCACAATGTCATTGGTCAAATAACGGGTTCTGAGTTTCCGAATGAAGTTATCGTTGTTGGTGGTCATTTAGATTCGTGGGACCCCGCACAAGGGGCGCATGATGATGGGGCAGGGTGTATGCAAAGCATGGATGTTTTAAATTTGATGAAACGTATTGGCTACAAACCCAAGCGCACCATTCGCTGCGTGTTGTTTATGAATGAAGAAAATGGCTTGCGGGGCGGCACTAAATATGCTGAAGAAGCAGCGGCTAATAAAAGTGAAAAACACATTTTTGCCATCGAATCGGATGCAGGCGGTTTCACGCCGCGCGGTATTTCATTTGATGCTGAAAATACTGTTTTCACCGAATTATTCAAAAAAGTAACAGGTTGGCAATCGCTGATGCAACCTTATGGCATCGAGTTTTCTAAAGGAGGTTCTGGAGCAGATATTGGACCAATGAAACCACAGAAATTCCTTATGGCAGGCTTACGTCCCGATTCGCAAAGGTATTTCGATTTTCACCACACCGCTTTCGATAATATCGAAGCCGTAAATCGCAGAGAATTGGAATTAGGCGCAGCAGCAATGGCTTCGCTGATTTATTTGATTGATAAATATGGCTTGTAGTTGCGAATTTATTCGCAACCCGCCATTAACTCATTATTCGCAACTACATTTTAATTTTATGCAAAATATTGGCAATCAATTCGTTGTCGTTCACGGCAAATCATTTCGTCTGATGATTTCACAAGATGAAATTGAAGAAAAAGTAGAGCTTTTGGGTGACCAAATTACAAAAGATTATGCGGATAAAAAACCGCTGCTGCTGGGTATCCTCAACGGGGCATATATGTTTGCAGCTGATTTGTCAAGAGCTATTAGAACAGATTGTGAAATCAGTTTCGTGAAACTCTCATCCTACAAAGGCACGGGTTCAACAGGCGATGTGCAAACAGTTTTGGGTTTGGATATTGAATTGACAGGTCGGCACATCATTATTGTGGAAGACATCATTGATACAGGCACAACTTTGAGCCGTTTTTTAGTGGCTTTAGAAAAAGAAAACCCTGCCTCCATTGCCTTATGCTGTTGCTTTTTCAAACCCGAAGCTTTGCAATACCCCCTCAGTATTGATTACTGTGGCTTTGAAATTGAGAACAGATTTATCATTGGTTATGGTTTAGACTATGACGGTTTGGGTAGAAATTATCCAGCTATTTATCAATTAGCGGATTGAATTAGGAATTAGGAATTTCACAACTCTTTATAATCAATTTTTTATTGAAATACTGAGGGGGGTAAAATTCCTAATTCCTAATTCCTAATTCCTAATTCCTAATTCCTAATTCCTAATTCCTAATTCCTAATTCCTAATTCCTAATTCCTAATTCAATCGCCATCA
>JAYUQN010000885.1:0-21601 GCA_043756725.1 Saprospiraceae bacterium | reverse complement strand
CAAATCAATAGTATTTAAACCTAATTTGGCAAAATAAAAATAAATAGGTTTTGCCAAATTTAACCTAAAAATTATTAACTTGGCAAAATCTAATTATTAAAACTTGCCAAATTTGACTTAAATTTTGTACATTTGGCAAAATTTAAATTTAGAAAAATGAAAATTGTAGGCAGACAAAAAGAAATAAACCTATTACAGAGTCTATTAGAACAAGACGAAGCCTCGTTTGTAGCAGTCTATGGTAGAAGGCGTGTAGGTAAAACCTATTTAGTACGGCAAGTTTATAAAAAGCATATTGTATTTGATTGTAGCGGCGTGTTGCGTGGAGATATGGCACAACAATTAGAAAATTTTTGGCGAACACTCTACGACAAACGCCCTAAAACTTCTCCTAGTACACCACCTAAAACATGGATTGAAGCGTTTTTTCAATTACGTGCTTATTTAAATACTTTAAAATCAGATGCGCCAAAGGTCATTTTTTTAGATGAAATTGCGTGGTTTGAAACGCAAAATTCTGGTTTTTTATCGGCATTGGACGGTTTTTGGAATCAGTATTGTACCAAACGTTCTGATATTATCTTAGTCATCTGCGGTTCTGCGGCTTCGTGGATAATTGAAAAAGTTATCAACGATAGAGGCGGTTTGCACAATCGGTTAACCAATCGTATTCTATTGAAACCTTTTACTTTGGGTGAAACAAAAGCGTTTTTTCAATCTAAAAAAATAAAACTTACACTGAAAGAAATAGCTCAAATATATATGTGCGTTGGCGGTATTCCTTTTTATTTAAAGGATATAAAAGATGGCTACAGTGTGCCACAAATACTTGACCAACTGTTTTTTGAAGAACAAGCCCTTTTGAAAGATGAATTTCAAAACTTATATGCCGCACTTTTCAAAAATAACACCTTTCACGAAACGATTGTGGCAGCCTTAGCGAGTAAAAACAAGGGTTTAACACGCAATGAAATTATAAAGGCATCGGGCTTAAAAAGCGGCGGTGGGCTTTCTATTGTTTTAGAAGAATTGGTACAATGTGGTTTTATTAAACAATTTTTTCCGATAACTAAATCGAAAGAAGATAGTTTGTACCGCTTAGTAGATGAATTTTCCCTGTTTTACTATAAATTTTTAGTACATGGGCAAGAGAACAACAGTTGGTCACTTATTTCTCAAAAACAGAGTTTTAAAATATGGTCGGGCTATGCTTTTGAAAATCTTTGTTTTAAACACATTCCTCAAATAAAACAAGCGTTGAGCATTGGTGGCGTGATTACAAACGAATATTCTTATAATTTTAAAGGGAATGTGGACAGAAAAGGGGTACAAATTGATATGATGATTGAACGTGCAGATAATTGTATGAACCTACTGGAAGTTAAATTTTATGACCAAGAGTTTGTTGTAACTAAAAATTATGAGCAAGAATTGAGAGAAAAAGTCGCTATTTTCAGAGAGCAAACACGCACTCGCAAAAGTATTTTTGTCACCATGCTTTCCGTTTTTGGCGTAAAAAAAAACGAACATTATTTAAGCGTAGTTACTAATCAATTATTGATTGATGATTTGTTTGCTTGATTTTACCCCCTCAGTAGTCAAAGTTCGCATTAGAGAATTTCCGTTTCCCAGCCATTAATTTCTTTGTCCTTTGAGACAAAATTAACACCAATACCATAGATTATTTTACCGTTTGCCCGATATTTATCCGCATATTTATTGTTTTTGATTTGATTCATGGCTTCCAAAGCAGTGCGGTTAAATTTAAATTCAAAAATAAAAACGTGCGTTGCTGTTTCAACCACACTATCAGCACGCCCTTTTGAGCTATGTACTTCGCTTTTGATATACATACCCAAAAGTTGAAAAATAAAGTGTATCAAACCATGAAACAAGCCTTCTGATTTTTTGTCATAAGCCTCTGATGGCAAATCAGACAGTAAAGCATTAAGGATTTCTTTTACACGGTCAAGGTCGGCGGCTTGAAAGGCTTCGAGTAGGTCCCTATTCGTAATACTCGCATCTCCACGACCTTCATTTCTTGCCAAACCTTCAATCATAAAACAGTACATACTTTCCCGAACCTCTTTGTTGGGATAATCCAAAACCATGTCTTCTGTCAATCGGTCAAAGGATTTGACGGTCAAATAGCCTGTTTGGAACAATAAAGGGATTAAATTAAGGTTATCAATATCATATTTTTCTAAAGCACGTCCGTTTATTTCAGTGTTTTCAACATCAAATATCAAGCGTTCTTTCATAATTTTAAATAAAAAATTCGGCATACCCGATGTAAACCAAAAATTCTGAAACGTCTCTTTGTCAAAGAAATTGAGGATACCAAAAGGGTTGTATAAGGTCGTTTTTCCGTCCCAACTAAAACCATTGTACCAAATTCGGATACGTTCCAAAAGGTCTTCACGGGTCAATTCAAGAGCGTGCAAAGTTGATTGGATACGCTCTTCAAAATAAAATTCTAATTCCTCTTGTGTATAGCCAACTATGGTTGCACATTTTTTATTTAAAGTTAAATCGTTTAAATAATTCAAATCAGAAAAAACAGAAACACGAGAAAATTTAGAAACGCCTGTTATGAAAAAAAAACGCAAATAAGGTTCTGATTTTTTTAAGACGGAATAAAACGTTTTCATTATTTTCTGATTCACTTTGGCTTGTGGCAAATCACTTGATTCCAAATAATCAATAATAGGTTTGTCATATTCATCAATCAAAAGGACGACTTTGCCATATTTTTTATACATTTTTTTTATTAATTGATCAAATTGTGTTTTGTAATCATTTGTTGTTAATTCGATTTCATAATGTTCTGCCACCTCCTTCAAGGCATAGGAAATTGCACCGTCTAAACCCAAACCTTGATAACTCATCGCATCAAAAGACAAATGAATGACAGGATAGGTTTTTGACCAATCCCATTTGTCGTGTATCCATAGTCCTTGAAATAAGGTTTCACTACCCAAAAACAGTTCTTTAAACGTTTCGAGTAACAGCGATTTGCCGAAACGCCGTGGACGTGATAGAAAAATACTGTTATCGTCTTGCGCTAAGGCATAAATAGGTTCTGTTTTATCAACATAAACATAGCCTTGTTCCCGCATCTTTTTAAAAGTCTGAATTCCGATTGATAACTTTTTCATAAGTCTTATTTTGCAACAAAATTATATCTTTTTCACTAAAAAAAACGAAATTATACCCCCCCCCTCAGTATTTTATTGAAAATCAATGATTTATACATTTAGATTTGACAACTTTTTTAAAGTTGTCAAACCTGCACATACCCTAAAATTTTTCCTTGTGTGAATTTTGCATAGTTTTTATATAAATTTGCCTAACGGGTGCTTTTGTTTATTAATAATTTTGTCTCTTGAAAAACACAAAAAATATTCTATGGTTTTTCAATTAATTATTAATTAAACTACGCGCATTATGAAAAAAAGAATACTACTCATCACTTCTTTTATACTTGCCCTTTTTTCAGGGACGACCTTTGCCCAAACCGTTTTAGGTAAAATTTCAGATGCAGAAGGCAGTCCGCTTGTGGGTGCTACGGTGGTGGCTACGACCATGATTTTGCAGTAGGTTCGGGTACGCTCAATGTGGGTATTCAAACCATGTTTAAATCAGAATATTACCTAACGCCTTTCAATTTTGCTATGGACAAACAAGAGGCTTTTACTAAAACAGATGCTTTCTTGACTTACACCGCAAAAGGAAGTAAATGGGAGATAGGCGCATTTGTACACAACATAGAAGACAATCGTATTTTCAACTATTCCAGTTTTAATGGTTCAAATATTAATATTTTCAACTGGGCTTTTGGTGCGCCACGTCTTTTGGGTCTTCAAGCCAATTACCATTTCAGAGGTACAAGAAAATAAGGTATTTGAGTTTCGGAATTTAAAAATACTGATTTATCCCGAAGGATTTCGGGAGGGGTCGTGTTGAATGTCTCACTCTTGAACTTTAAACGTGGTTATTTTTTTTCATACATATTTGCATTGTTTAGAAAAGAGTAACGCTAATAACGTTACTCTATTTTTAAACAAAAAGGCTCGAAATACTGAGGGGGGGGGTAAATGGTTCACATTAATCTTCAAACAAGGCGGACATATCCAAAGTATCATTTACTAATTGTTGCGAATGAGCATTTTGTTTGAGTCCATACGTTGTTATTAAGGTTAAAAATAAGGTTTTTTTCGTACCTGTTTCGCTTCGAAAAGCCCTTAATTTATTGCGTAAGTTGTCTGCATAAGTTTTTGCAACGGAAAAAACGTCTGTTGAAAATTTGATTTCACAAATATTAATGACCCTATCGTTGCGGTCAATCACTAAGTCTATTTGTGCGCCTTGCGTACCGATTTCTTTGGATTGACTGCGCCAACTGGAAATTTCGGTATAAACGCCACTGATGCCAAGCCGTTTTTTTATCGCATCAATATGGTAAAAACAGATATACTCGAAGGCATAACCACTCCATGCCCGCCATTTTGGACTATCCGCTTGCGCCAACCATGCGCCTTGTCCTTTGGCTTTGGAGTCTTTGACAAAGGTGAGATAGAATAATGTGTAAGGGTCAATCAATTGATAAAGTGCATCTTTTTTTGTTTTGCCAAAGGGCAAATAGCGTTGAATAAAGCCTGAATGTTCCAATTCGTCCAAAATATTAGACGTGGAACCGCCGTCTGATAATTTAGTGGTGGCTAACAATTCAGTGCGGGTTAATCCTTTCGATTTTTCGGCTAAGGCTTCCACTATGGTTACGTGTTTTTCATAACGGTTAAAAAGTGAGCGATACAAAGCGAGGTATTCTATATTTAAAATGGCACCAGGCGTAAAAAACATACGGTCAATATTTTGAGCAACGCTCCGATTGACCAGCACATTGTCGAGATAAAAAGGGATGCCGCCCATTGCCATATAAAGTTCAAGCAATTGGTAGCGGTCAAAAATAACGCCTTTTGATTGTATAAAGGCTTCTGTTTCTTTAAGCGTAAAGGGTTGTAACGCAATACGTTCTGTAATGCGGTTGTGCAAACCGCCGCGATTTAAGATGAGTTTATTGACCATCCAAGAAGCGGCAGAGCCACAACCAATCAATAAAATATCAGAGCGTCGAGCTGCCCAATTGTTCCAAAAATCTTCAAGGGCGAGGATAAAATCTGAACCATGTGTATCAAACCACGGCAGTTCATCGAAAAAAATAACTTTACGAGAACGGGTATCTGTATTAACGAATTTGATAATGGATTGAAAAGCATCTAACCAATTTTTAGGTGGCTTGTCCAATGCGAAAGTTGTATCAACCGAAGCATTAAAAATTGTTTGAAATTTGGCTAACTGTTGTTCACCTGTTGCATTTGCTAATGCGCTCATGCGAAATGAGAATTGGTCATCAAATTTTTGGTCAATCAAAAAGGTTTTGCCCACACGTCGTCTGCCATACACAATCAAAAATTCAGATTTTGGGCTTGTGTATAAACGGTCTAATATCTCTAATTCGTTTTTACGACCAATGATTATTTGATTGTTTGCCATGTCTTAATTTTTTAAATTTAGCGGCAAGGTATAAAAAAAAAGAGATACCGCCAAATATAAGGTTATTTTTAGCGGTAAGTATATTTAAAAAGGTACTTACCGCCAAAAATGAGCTATTTTGTTAAAAATACTGAGGGGTTTAAAAACGATATATTTTTGTAGAATTTTGAAAAAAAAGACTTCCAATGTGTTATATTTGGCGGAATGTGGGTCAAAATACCCACATTCCGCCAAATATAATGATTGAAATGGAAAATATACTCGTTGGATGCTCGCAAGAAAGAGAAATATTACTTAAAATGAGATTACTCAAACCATTTCTCAATTTATTGACAACTTTTGGTTTAAAACACAAATTACCAAGATACCGATTTAACAACAGAATAACTGTCGTTTTTTACTATTTTGTGGTCGAAATACTGAGGGGGTAAAAACATAAAGTCTGCCAAAGTTAAAGTCATTTTTAAAGAATTAAATACTCTTTTTTATTATGAAAAAATCTTTATTATTTGTCTTGTGGTGTATCAGTACACAGATTTTTGCCCAAAATGGTAACGTCCTCACCGATGCGCTAAAAAGTGACATTTTGAAAAAAGAGATGGGTTATTCTGTCTATCTACCGCCATCTTACGAAAAATCGCAACGGGCGTACCCGATTTTGTATTTGTTGCATGGTATGACCGACCCACACACCGCATGGGTAAACAGAGGGGAAGTTGCTCGTATTGCTACCCAAGCCATGCAAGATGGCAAAGCACCTGAAATGATTATCGTAATGCCCGATGGCTTGTTTGATGCTTTTTACATCAACAACTATGATAAATCTATCCAATGGGAAGACTTTTTTTATAAAGAGTTTATCCCTACTGTTGAAAAAAAGTACAGAACCTTTCCACAACGCCAATATCGAGCTATTGCAGGTTTATCAATGGGCGGTTACGGCAGCCTTTATCATGCATTGAAATACAAAGATATGTTTTCTGCGTGTTATGCCATGAGTGGGGCATTTTTAGAAATCGAGCCTTTGAAAGCAGGTGAAAAACCAAATCCATTTGAAAATGTCTATGTCAAACTCTGGGGTGCGAGAAATGCCACAACGGGTCTGCACGAAAATTTTAAACCCCATTCGTTAGCTGAAATGGTGAAAAATATGGACGAATACAAAGCCCCACAAGGTTGGGGACAGCCAAGTTTGCCCGCTATCACGATAGATTGTGGCGATGATGATTTTTTACTGAAAGCCAATACCAATATGATGCATTTGATGAAAGAAAAGAAAATTCCCTTTGAATTTAGAGTGCGCGATGGCGGTCATACATGGGAATATTGGCGCACAGGCTTAGACCTTGCCCTCGGATTTGTAGGAAAAGCATTTAGAGGATAGATATATATTGGGCGTAAAACTTTCCAAAAGTTGCAACTTTTGGAAAGTTATGCTCAAAAATAGTGAAAATACTGAGGGGGAGGTTTTACTTAGTAGGAAAAATACCGTAGGCAATAAGTGCCTTACGCAAATTGACAAGCCCTTTTCTATTGAGTTGTAATAGTTCAACGGTTGCCTTGCCTTGTGGTGTAATACCTTCGACAATGGTAAAATTATCTTGCCATTGAAAATGGTCTGCCCACTTGTCGGTTCTTGGATTGAATAAATAGACACTTGTACCTGTGAAAGGGTCAATAGCTTTTATTTTCAGACCTTTCCGATTGTTGCAGCCACCACATGCAAATGCAAGATTTATCAATTCGTTTGTACCACCTTCAAAAAGGGAAATGATGTGTTCCATGTTGAAAGTATCAGGAGAAAAATCGTGTAGCATTTTACAATATTCACAACAACCATGCGCTCGGAGTTCGACAAAAGCCCGTTCAGTAGGTGTGAATTTACGCCTTTTAAGCATGGTAATTTTTTAGAGGAAATTGTTTGACTAATTCGGTTAAGGAGATTTGACGGATTTTGGCTAATGCAGCCAATAAAGCAATTCTTTCTGCGCTTTTTTCTTCGATAAAATCCGTAATGAGAAGGATTTCTTCTTGTTCTTTTTCAGAAAGTGTATTATTGTATTGTTTGGTTTGTAGTTCTTTGAAACGTCTGATAACAGATGCTGGAATAATTGCCTTGATTTGCTTCAATAAAATAGCTTCTTCACCAAAGGGAGAAGGTTGTTTTTGACCGCCAAGTACATTATTGAGTTGTTCAAAAAAAGAGGTTAATTCAGTTGTATTTAAGCGTGAAATACTTTGAATTAAATCGTCAAATCGGACTTGTAAGCCTTTTTTTATTTCAACTGTTTGCATCTTTGATTGTATTTTTTACAAAAGTAATAGTTTAGATTAAATGTTACAAGAAAAAGTTAAAATACTGAGGGGTTAAAATCCCTAATTCACCATTTATCATTCAAAAAATATGTTTGTAGAATCCACCATGCTGCCACTTGGCACGCTCGCACCCGATTTTGACTTGCCCGATACGGTAAGCGGTATAAACAAAAGTTTATCTGCCTTAAAATCGGGTAGAGCAACCGTTATTATTTTTACGTGCAATCATTGCCCGTATGCGGTGCATCTGAATAAAGGTATTGTTGCGCTTGCTCGAAAATATCAGCCACAAGGCGTTAGTTTTATAGCGATTTCATCGAATGATGCCGCCAATTATCCCGATGATGCACCCGATAAAATGACCGTTTACGCTCGAAAATCGGGCTATACTTTTCCGTATTTATACGATGAAACGCAGTCCGTAGCAAAGGCTTACGATGCCGCTTGCACACCCGATTTTTATGTTTTTGATGGTGAAATGCGCTTATTTTATCGAGGAAGATTTGATGGGTCACGCCCTAAAAATGATATTCCTGTAACGGGTAGTGATTTGAAAGTGGCTTTAGAGGCAGTTTTAAAAGGAAAAACTGCGCCTGAAAAGCAGTATCCAAGTGGGGGGTGTAATATAAAATGGAAGAAATAAGTGTCTAAAATGGTTAAAAGACTGAGGGGGTGTTATTTATCTTTTAAAATTTAAAAATGAAACCAGGTAAAAATGATAAAAAAGTAGAACTTCTATTCACGCCAGAAGAGTTAGATTTTTTACAAGATAATGCTTGGAACATGGCAGAATCTTTTGGCTTAGACACCCGAATACTTAATTTGAAAGGTAAAAGACCTGTTGGGTTTTACAGTTGGGATTTGGATTACTTACATGATGTTACTGACTCCGCACGAAAAAATGCTCCTATTGAGGAACACAGTATGATAGATGCTCTTTTGAAAAAACTTAAAGAAGCCATGTTATTGACATAAACAATCTTTTTAAAAAGTATTCCAAACCTTCTGCTGTAAGATGAACGAAAACACAACTATTATAACACGCAAAGCAGGTATTCCGCAAGCAGCAGTAATTATTGCCATTAGCCTTTTGCCCATGATGGCAATTGTTGCCCTTATGCCTGTAATTCCTGCGATCGTGCAGAATTTCAAGGATATGCCCAATATTATGACGCTTGCCCCTTTGGTTGTGGCGGCTCCAGGGCTTTGTGTGGCGTTGTTGTCGCCCTATGCGGGTTATTTGACCGATAAATTGGGTCGCCGCAAACTGTTGTTGATTTCACCGCTTTTTATGGTTTGGGCGGCATTTTACCGTTCTTTTTTCATAGTTTTTCTTGCAGTAATTGATGGGCTTTTATTGTTAGTAGCAGGTGAAGCCTTTATTTTATACTAAATAGAAAGTGGTTTTCGGCGACTATTTTACAGAAAAAGAAAGGACAAAATGGCTCATGTGGCAAGGTATAATTGGCTCGGCAGGTGGCAATTTACTGCTGATGTTGAGTGGCAATTTATCTAAAATGGGTTGGTACTATCCATTTTTGGTCTATGGTTTTGCTTTGTTGATTACGTTAGCTACTTACTTTTTCATTTATGAACCTGAACGAAAAACCCAAGAAACTTCCGAAGGGATTCCTTCGGAAAAAGCCGCAACAGACAATAAAGCACCGTTTCCAATGAAAATCATGCTGCAATTGGCTTTGATTAAAATCGGAATTATATGTCGAATAAAATTAGAAGAGTTGTAACAGGACATAACACAGCAGGAGAAGCCGTTTTCATGGGGCATTAATAAATTTTATGAAAAATCTTTTCGATTTAGCAAGCAAAGTCGCCTTAATAACAGGCGCAAGCAGCGGCATGGGCAGAGCTATTGCCGAAGCAATGGGCGTTCATGGTGCAAAAATCATTGTTTCAAGCAATGATACTGAGGGGGGTAATGAAACGGTTAAAGATTTTAAAACTAAAAATATTCAAGCCGTTTTTATACCTTGCGATATGTCAAAAAAGCTAAAAATTAAGCAATTATATGACAAATCAATAGAAATTTATGGTAAAATAGATATATTGGTAAGTTGTGTCGGTATCGCTATGCCCAATCCGTTTTTAGAAATAAATGGGAATGATTTTGAAAAAACAATAGCAATCAATCTACAATCTGCTATTTATTTAACAAAATTGGTTATTCCGCAAATGCAAGTGCAAAAAGATGGCGTCCTCATCTATTTAGCCAGTATCGCGGGTGTAAGAGGGAATAAAACCATTGGTTTATATGGCATTTCAAAAGCAGGATTGATACAGTTAGCGCGCAATTTAGCTGTTGAATTTGGACCCGATAATATTCGTGTCAATAGCATTTCACCCGGTATGATTGATACGCCTTTTTCACAAGGCTTAATGTCAAATGAAGATTTTATGAAAAAACGCCTTGCTTTAACACCTTTGCGTAGAGTAGGAGAGGTGGCTGAAATAGCGGGTGTGGCAGTTATGCTCGCTTCAAAAGCAGGTGGTTTTATAACAGGTCAAAATATTATTGTGGATGGTGGAACCACGATTAGCGATGGAAATTAAGCCTTCGATAGTGGCATATAAATTCACAAAAAAATGAACAAAATGAAATTAGCCTACATACTTTACGGAAGTCCTTAAAAAACGCATGGATTTTAGAGGATGATTTTAGCGCATTTTAACATGAATTTTATAAAATAGGCGATGAAAAGGTTCAAAAACAAAGTTTGCCTCGTGACGGGCGCAGGTTCAGGCATAGGCAGAGCCACAGCATTGGCGTTCGGAAAAGAAGGCGCAAAAGTCGTTGTGACTGATATTAACCTTGAAAATGCTGAAAAAACAGCCCATATACTGAGGGGGGGTAAAATAGAAGTTTTAACGCTGAAAGTAGATATTTCAAACCGTGAAGATGTTGAAAACATGGTAAAACGAACTGTTGAAACCTTTGGACGCTTAGATTGTGCGGTAAATTGTGCAGGTATTGCAGGGCCTGTTTCATTGCCTTTGCATGCCTATCCCGACGAATTTTGGCATCAACAAATCAATATCAATTTAACAGGTACTTGGTATTGCATGAAATTTCAGATAACGCAAATGTTACAAAATGGAGGGGGTGTTATCGTCAATTTAGCCTCTGCCGCTGGGTTGATAGCACAGCCCGAAAACACACCTTATGCTGCTTCTAAACATGGTATAGTCGGCATCACCAAAACCGCAGCAAAGGAATACGCCACTCAGAATATTCGCATTAATGCGATATGCCCTACGGCTATCGAAACGCCCATGATTATGGAAGGTCGTAGAAAATTAGCCCACAATCCAGAAGCCAAACAAGCTGCTATTAATTTTCAAGCCATGAAACGCATGGGTAAACCCGAAGAAATAGCCGATATTGCCTTGTGGTTATGTTCAGAACAATCGTCCTTTATTACAGGTTTGGCAATGGCGGCTGATGGTGGAGCGTTGGCATAAAAACGGGTTACTCAGTCAAAATATTTTTATTAAAACGATATATAAAACATTAATTTTTAATAATTGTTACAATATTTGAGTTAACATAATATCAATTATAGTGTTTGACATGACCCACGAATTGACGGATTAAACGAATTTCACCAATCTACGTGTTGACAATTAAATTTATCTAATTTTAAGAATTGTCAACATCTAAATTCGTTTAATTCGTAAAATTCGTCAATTCGTGGCTGCTGTCAACATACTAAAAATTAGAATTGTCTCAGCTCATTAGGCTTTATATTCCACCAATTTTATATCGAATTAGGCTCTACTGTCTATGGATTCACTTCGCAAATCCCAATTTTTCCCCTTACGGCTATTTCAAAAAAATACGATCTAATTGATCTTTTTTTATTTAAAAAAAACAACAACAACAACTTTTTGAAAAAATTTCCTTTGTTGTTGTTTACCCTTTTAAATCTTTTAATCCTTTTAAGGCTCTGTAACTAATTGATTATCAATTAGTTACAGAGGTTTTTGTAGCAAAAATGTGGCTAAGTGTAGCAAAAATGTGGATTCTATGTTTCATATTTGCTTGTCCTTTTAGTTTTGCCACATTTTTGCTACATTTCAAAAGGATTAATCATAGGATTTCTAATTATTAAAGGTACGTTTTTATGATAAAACCAAGAAAAAAATCGAAAGGAATTGTACTTATCCGAAAATCGAATGATTTGATAGAATCTCGATTTAAGCTCGATATTTGGGAAACACGCATATTTTTGATGCTCATTGCTCAAATTCGGAAAGAGGAAAAAGATTTTAACGTGTATCGTATTTGGTTCAGGGATGTTGCCAGCATTTTTAATTTGAATAAAAAACGCGGTTATGATATGTTGCGTCAAGCTGTCAAAAGTTTGATGAATAAGAGTTTTTATGTGCAGTATAGCGATGAGGGTAAACCGCGTGAAGCACAATATCATATTTTGCGAAAAATAGATTATTCTCTTTTGGATAATCAGAAAATGACAGATAGCCAAGAGTATGTAGACATCCATATTGAGGAAGATATGAAACCCTTATTGTTGCAGTTGCAGAAAAGTTTTACAACCTATAATATTGAGAACGTTGCCCATTTGGGCGTTTATTCTATTCGTATTTATGAGTTATTAAAACAATATGAAAATATCGGACATCGCACATTTGATTTTGAGGATTTGAAGAAAATGTTTGAAATAGGGAATGAATATCCTCGATTTGCTACTTTCTATCAACGTGTCATAGAATCAGCTGTGAAAGAAATTAATGCCACTTCTGATTTAGATGTGTATGAAGTTGAAAAATTGAAAATTGGTAAAAAAGTATCGGGTGTAAGATTTAGATTTAGACACCGACCTGTACAAAATGCGCTTGAACCCATCTCAAAGGAAGTTCTTTCTGATAATATGCCTTTTATAAAAGCAGAAGCAGCTAAAGCAAAGAAACAAATTAAAGCCATTGATATTACGCATACATCTCATACTTCGGATGATACTCGGTTTACCTTCTTTTATCCGAAAATTGTTGAAAACATGGGCGTTACACCCACTGTTTTAATGGAGTTGCTTAAAAATTTCAGTAACGAGCAAATTGAACAGGCTATTAGAGTCGCAAATCGGGCGAAAATAGAAGGTCTAATTAAGACCAATGTTCCGGGCTTTTTTGTTCAGGCTTTAAAAAATGGTTATACCGATCAAAAAGAAGAACGGCTTAAAAAAGAGAAAAAGGAAGACACAGAGAAGAAAATACAAAATCAAATCTCCGTTATTGAGTTTGAAAAGGAAAATAAAATATATGACCGTATCAAGCAATTAACCGCTGATAACCCGCGATTGACCTTTGAAGCCATCGAAATATTGGAAAATACTGAGGGGGGCAAAAAAGTTGTTCAAATTGAAGAAAAACGCCTAAAACGTCCCTTAGAAGTGGAGGATTACCGCCAAAACAAAGAATTAAGGACTTTGGTAATTAACGCGCTTATCGAAAAAAATTATGCGCAATTTGTGGACATCATTTCAGAATACGAGTCAAAAATAAATGAACTGAAAAAATCTTTTCTCTTTTGACTCCTCCCCTATTTTTAATTTTACTAAAAACCCCATACAGATAATCGTGGTTTGCTGAAATTATTTCAATTTTTCAATAAATTTTGCTTTAGTTTTCGCCCGTACTTCCTCTAATGTCACATTTGGCATTAACTCAATCAGCGTTAATTTGCCCTTTTGGTAATTGAAAACCGCTAAATCGGTTATCACTAAATCCACAACGCCCATAGCGGTCAAAGGGAGGGTGCAGCTTGGGACGACTTTTGATGTGCCATCGGGATCGGCATGGGTTAAGGTGATAATTAGTTTTTTTGCACCCGAAGCCAAATCCATTGCGCCACCAACGCCTAAAAGCGGTTTGCCGGGGACAGCCCAGTTAGCCAAATTACCTTTTTCATCAATTTCCAAACCGCCCATAATCGCAACATCCACGTGACCACCTCGAATCATCGCAAAGCTGTCTGCACTGTCAAAATAACTACTACCTTGTAGAGCAGTTACGGGAATTTTACCTGCATTGACGGGGTAATCCATCGCTCCTCCCCCATCGGTTGGGGCGGGACCTACGCCCAACATACCGTTTTCCGTGTGTAAAATAATACCATGTTCGGGCTTGATTAAATCGGCTACTAAGGTCGGAATGCCGATGCCGAGATTGACCACATCGCCTTTTTTCAATTCTTCGAAAGCCCGTTTTGCCATATTCATACGGCTTTCACTGGCTTTTTTACTCGAACCAACAGAAGCGGAACTGCCCAAATCTTCGAGTGTGGTATGGGCTTGTACCATGAAATCCACAAAACAACTGGGGGTATGGATATTTTCAGGCTCAATTTCACCCACAGGGACAATGTGTTCCACTTCGGCAATCACCAAATCGGCTGCGGTTGCCATGGCTTTATTGAAATTTTGTTCGGTCATGCGGTAGGTCAAATTTCCTGCGCTATCGCCTTTCCATGCTCGAATAAATGCCACATTTCCTCGTATGCCTTTGATGAAAACTTGTTTTTTACCATCAATCGTCATGGTTTTACGTCCTTTGGCAATCAATGTGCCTGCGGAAGTTGGGGTATAAAAACCGCCAATACCTGCACCCCCTGCCCGAATGGCTTCTGCCAAAGTGCCTTGAGGTAATAATTCATACGCGACATCGCCCATTTGTGCCGCCTTGACTGCTTCGGGATTGGAGGTGAAAAATGAGCCTATCATTTTTTTAATCTGTCCATTACGCAATAAACGACCACCACCAAGCCCGACTTCCCCGACGTTGTTGCCGATAAAAGTGAGGTTTTTAGTGCCTGTTTCCGCTAAGGCGTGCATGAGGTGAACGGGGTTGCCTGTCATACCGAAGCCACCTTGTAGTAAGATGTCGCCATCTTTTACCATGGCTGCGGCTTCTTTTGTTGAAATTATGGGTACTTGTTTCATTTTTTACTTTAAAAATCCAACTGTGGTGTGGTTTGTTTTGATAAAAATTGGTAATTGCTAAAAATTAACTAACAAAAGTCTATGTTTCAAGGCGCCTAAGATAGGACAAAACAAATATTTAGTAGGACAAAACATACTTTGAAATACCCCCTCAGTAAAAACAAGGAAAATGCTTGAAAAAATTCTATATTTCAAGGCATCCACCCTACCCTACCCTCTTCAAGTTCACCCTTGTGAAATATTTCAAGAAAGTATAAATTTTAAAAACACTTAATTTTTATTTTCACACATTTTTTTTACATTTTTTACGTAAAAAAACGTAAAAAATGTACTTTTTAATTACATTTTTATTAAAACGCTATGCTTAATACAATACTTATAACTACTTTTGCTTCAAATAAAAAGCATTATGAAAATAGCAGTCACGAATTTAAAAGGCGGTGTTGGTAAAACAACTATCGCTATAAATCTTGCTGTTGCCTTGACGCAGCGCGGGAAAAGCGTATGTATCATAGACACCGATAAAAATCAAAATTCAGCTGTGGAGTGGTCCATGTGTCGAGCAGAAGAAAGAGACACGATTCAAGTGTTTTCCATCGAACCAGAGCAAATCAAAGTTAAAACCTTAAATGACTTAGAGCAAAAATTCGATATTTTGATTTTAGATGGAACACCTCAATTATCAGAATTGGCAAGCAGAACGATTGTCGTTAGCGATATTATCCTAATTCCGATTTCAGCAAGTTTATTTGACTTTAGAGCGTTTGAAAAATTCTTAGCACTCTTGGAAGAGACCGACAGCAATCGTGTCGCATTGGGCTTAAAAAGCGTCAAATCGTTTATTGTTTTAAATAAGATTAACGACAGAGCAAATATTTCAAACGAAATTGTACGGGGTTTGGAAAAATATCACGTCCCCATTTTAAAAACCAGATTGGGCAATCGGACTTCCTATGCTGAAACAGCTCTGGACGGCTTGGGTGTCACCGAAGGGAAAGACAAAAAAGCGAGTGAAGAATTCAACAACTTGGTTGATGAAATTGAAAAAACAGTATTTCTAAAATAAATTTTTATCCACATGAAAGACCGTTTCACGCCTAAAAAGGGAATAGAAGCCAAAGACCCAGCAGACATTATAGCCGAAAAACAACACAACAAAAATACGATAATTCCCCTAAATACTGAGGGGGGGGATGATGAAAAACACCGCGTTAGTTTGAATTTGCCCAAAGACAAATACGAAGTAGTTAAGAAAAAATCGAAAGGAATGGGTTTGACTTTGACCGCCTACATCATTACTTTGATAAATAGTGATATTGAAAATATGTAAAAAATGTGCATTTTTAGCGTATTTTTTACGTAATAAAAGTGTAAAAATACGTATTATATGTTATAATGCGAATCATAGTCTCAAAATGTTTATTTCAGAGGTTTCTTAATTTGCCAATAGCCTTAATTTTAAAATTCTAATATGGTTTTTACCCAAAAATTACGTAAAAAAAGCATGAAAAATGTGTAAAAAAAGCACATTTGTTTTAATAACCGCTACGCTTTAAAACACGTAGTTATTCATTAAAAAGTAGAACTGAAAGGGTAGGGTATAATAAAAGCAAACCCTTATTTTGAGCATTTAAAAATTGTCGCATGGAACAACCCAATAAAATAGTTGTATTTCAAGAGAAAGCTATACGCACAAAGAGGTGGACGAGCGGCAGGTAAAGCCCGATTGAATAGTGAAAAAAATAAATAAGTCACCCTGTTGTCTTTTCTGAAAATTTCTTGAAACAAATTGAGGAAGCGCAAAAAAAAGTTGAATGCCTAAGAAAAACTTCAGAGCTTTAAAAGAAAATTGTGTGAAAAATACGCAAAAAATGTGTAATTAATACGTATTTTTTGTGTATTTTTATTTTCATGACCTAATATAAAAACAAATTTCCGCATATCCACTATCCCCGATAACTCCCCGTTTTTGCTTCGGATATATCTCCTGCCTTCGATATTCTCACTTTTATCGAAAGCTCGATATTGTCTTTTCGTTGAATAGCATTTGACCACCCGTATAAATAAAGTTTTTATTTCTTTGATACTTCTCAATTTCTAATATTTTACAGAAGATTCCAATTAAATAGATTGATTTTGCATAGCATTAGCATGATACTGAATATCATTATCTCAGTTTTATTCTCATCTTTGCCTTAAATTCAAACTTTTATTTCAATAAAAAAGAAATACATAAATATTAGAATGGCACGTAATCCTCATTATCTTTCGCAATTAGCACATATTGAAATTTTTACCAAAGACCTTAACGAGACGGTTAAGTTTTTTACCGATATAATAGGTCTTGATGAAACAGGGCGAGATAAAAACTCGGCATACCTCCGTGCATGGGGTGACTATTTTCACCATACCCTCAAATTGACCCAAAGCGATACCCAACAAGGCATGGGGCATCTGGCTTGGCGGGCAGATAGTCCCGAAGCCTTAAAAGATATGGTGAAATATCTTGAAAAAACAGGTGCCGCTATGGGTTGGATAAAAGGCGATAAAGGGCATGGCAAGGCTTTTCGTTTCAAATCGCCTGATGGACATATTCATGAGGTTTTTTGGGATGTGATTTGGCTCAATGAAAAAGGTGAAAACGGCAGCGTTTATACCGACCGATATGCCAGCAATCGCAGAATAGGCGTCAATGTTCGGCGTTTTGACCACGTAACCTATATGGTATCAAGGGGTAAATATGCGGCTGAAAAAGAATTTTGGCAGGGGTTGGGCTTGAAAAACCCCGATGAAGTGCGCATCAATGACGAAATGCCTCCCGTGGGTGGCTTATGGACAATTGGTAATCTTTCCCATGATATAGCTGTTTTCACAGACCCTAATATCGCGCCCAATGAAGGTGTTTTAAACCATATTTGCTACAATTTGGATAGCCGTGAAGAAGTCCTTTTAGGCATAGATTACATCATTGAAAAAGGCTATAAAAGCGTCATGGGGTCACCCACACGCCACAAAGCAGATGAAGGCTTTTTTGTATATGTGATGATCCCGGGAACAAATGTGCTTTTTGAATTTTATGCTTGTGCTCGTCTCATTTTTGCGCCCGACCACGGACCCGATGTACATTATCTGAAAGACAATCCAAACGATGCGTGGGGCAGTATCAATCCTTTTGCTGAGATGGATAAAGGTAAAAAATTAGGTTTAAGCGAAGGTGGTATTGTGAAACCTCAAGATATTTAAATAATGATGAATGATGAATGATAAATGCCCAATCGTGTTATTATTCACCATTTGTTCATTCATCATTTATCATTCATCATTTATCATTAAAAATATGTGGCATTACTTTCCAAATCAATATATGCCCTCCTATCAAGTGAATAGAGCCTTAACACAAGCCCATTATGGCGGTGGCGAATTTGCAGAAATATTGGAGGTTGCCAGTGAAATTACGCCCGGTGATAACGAAAGTTTTCATCAAGCATGGGTGAAAATGGGCAATAAAGTTTATGATAAGGCAGAGAACTTTTCAAAAAATGGCAACCCTATATCAGCTCGGCGTTCTTATCTGCGAGCGTTTAATTACTTGCGGACGTGCGAATTTTTCTTAAAACCCAGCGATGACCGCAAAATCCCGTCATACCTCAAAGCCAGAGAAGCCTTTATAAAAGCGACTGATTTATTTGATAAAAAACCTTTGCAAGTTGAAGTACCTTTTGAGGGGTCTCACCTCCCTGGATACTTATTTGCCCCTGCAAATGTGAAAAAACCGCCAGTTATGATTATGTTTGGTGGCTTAGACAGCTTGGCGGAAGAATTATATTTCGGTATTTCGCAGCATCTCAATGAAAGAGGTATTGCCTTATTAGCGATGGACGGACCGGGGCAGGGCGCAGCTTTGCGTCTCAATCACATTCTTACCCGCTATGATTTCGATGTGGCAGGTACAGCCGTTTTGGATTGGACGATTAAAAACTTGAAAAAACAAATAGATACTAAGCGGATTGGCATTGGGGCAGTGTCAATGGGCGGTTATATGGCGGCTCGTTGTGCGGCTTTTGAACCGCGTTTTAAAGTGTGTATGATATTTGGCGCAGTGTGGTCTTACTATGATATTTGGAAAAATCGTCCCGATAACCATCCATTAGCCGAAATAGTGCAACACATAGTAGGCGCAACCAATATGGCAGATGCCCGCGAACGGCTTAAAAAATTTGCCTTAGATGATGTGGTAAATAAAATTTCAATGCCCACTTATGTTTTGCATGGCGAAGATGATCGTCAAAATTTTGTCGAAAATGCTTATAAAATGAGAGATGCTTTGACGTGTGAAAATGTTGTTGAAATCGTACCGAAAGAGGAAAGTGGTTCAGCACACTGTTGCATAGACGATTTTACCAAGACCTTTAATATGTATGATTGGATTGCTAAAAAAATAAAAGAATAGCCTCCAAATACTGTCCAAAGGACTCCTATGGAGAGGGGTATTAATTCATCATTTATCGTTCATCATTTATCATTATAGAAAATGTCATCAATTAAAAAAGTTCTCATCGTTGGCGGTGGTATTGGTGGTTTATCCCTGGGCATCGCCTTGCGTCGTGCAGGGATTGACGCTGAAATTGTAGAAATCAACAAAGAATTTAACGTCTATGGCGTGGGTATTATCCAATTAGGCAATGCGATTCGTGCCTTAGATGCCATTGGCGTTGCCGAAGAAACTGTTAAAAGAGGCTGCCCTTACGGCATGGTGAAAATGTGTGCGCCCAATGGCTTTCAATTTGCAGAAACAGGTACACCGCCGATGAGCCGTTTTAATATTATTCATAATGGCATTTCACGTAAAATCTTACACGATGTTTTATATGAAGCCGCCGTCGAAAATGGCGTTGTTATCCGTATGGGCTTGACGGTTTCAGAGATAGAAAACGAAGGCACAAGGGTAGGTGTAAAATTTACCGATGGTACTGAGGGGTCTTATCAATTGGTTGTGGGGGCTGATGGTATTTATTCCAAAGTCCGCAGCCTTGTTTTCGGGCAGTATGAAGCAAAATATATCGGTTCTTCCGTCTGGCGTTATCCTTTCAAACGCCCTGCTGAAATGGATACAGGCTATATGTTTTTTGGTAAAAAAACAAAAGTAGGTTTAATTCCGATGACAAGTGATACGATTTATATGTTTATCGTAGCAGCCGAAGGAGAGGACAATCCGTTTATTCCACAAGAAGAATTTGTGCCTCGTATGCGGGCGCATTTGGCAGAATTTCCTGTGAAAATGGTGGCAGACAGAATAGAAGAAATTACTGACCCAAGTAAGGCAGTTTATAGCCCTTTAAAAACGTTGATGATGCCCGCCCCGTGGTATAAAAATCGGGTCGTTATGATAGGCGACGCAGCTCATGCAACAATTCCTCAATTGGGTTCAGGTGCAGCTTTGGCGATAGAAGATGCGGTGGTTTTAGCTGAAGAAATACAGAAAGACCAAAGCGTAGAAGATGTTTTAGAAAACTATATGAAACGCCGTTATGAACGTTGTAAAATGGTGTGTGATGCTTCCGAAAAATTAGCTGAATGGGAACAAATGGAATGGAAAGGTATCCCTTTACCCGAAGGTGCGAATATGGGGGCTTTGATGGGTAAAACTTTAATGGCTTTGAGTGCACCAATATAAAGGACATTATTTATAGTTTTTATTTTCAGAAACCATTTTCTAATTTTTAATCTAAAAGTAGTTTTTCCTTAAACTGAACCGAAAAATTACAAACCTAATGTCTAATGAAACTCGTAACTTTTAAAAATAAAAAAAAGCAAAACCGTATTGGCTGGCTTTCACAAGATGGTCAAGGTGTTGTGGATATGAAATTGACAGACAAACGTTTGCCAAACGATATGCTCAGTTTTATTGATAAACATGAGTCATATTTTAAAATCATCAAAGACAATAAACTTGAAAATACCCCCCCTCAGTATTTGTTGCCTGAAATACAACTTTTAGCACCCCTCCCAAACCCCCGTAGCTTTCGGGATTATATCGGGTTTGAGCAGCACATGTTGAACGCTTCAAAATCTTTTGGGCATAAAGTCGGTGAAGCATGGTATGAAATGCCGATTTTTTATTTCACCAATCATCAAGCTATTTATGGACATAATGATGACATAAAACGTCCTGAAAAAGAAACGAAATTGGATTTGGAGTTAGAAATGGCAGTCATTATGGGTAAAAAAGGTAAAGATATAAAAGCTGAAAATGCAGACGATTATATTTTTGGTTACACGATTTTCAACGATTGGACAGCTCGAGCCATTCAAAAACGAGAAATGGAAGTGCCGCTTGGACCGCACAAAGGAAAGGATTTTGCCAATGCTATCGGACCTTGCATCGTGACGAAAGATGAATTTGACCAATACCGTTGTTCTATTTCAAGGGACATTCATCCCGAACATTTGCAAATGCCTAAAACCACAGGCAATAGATTTGATGTGAAAATGACCGCTAAAATCAATGGGACAACGATAGGTGAAGGCAATTACAAGACTGTTTATTGGACGTTTGGTCAAATGATACAAAGGGCTTCTGAAAACAATGTGCCTCTTATGCCGGGCGATATATTGGGTTCGGGAACAGTAGGGTGGGGGAGCTTGATTGAAAATAATTTCAGCGTTCATCGTCCACTTGAACCAAATGATGTTGTAGAGTTGGAAATTGAAGGCATTGGCATTTTAAGAAATAAAGTTGTTTAAAAGAATGTTTT
>JAYUQN010000884.1:0-7497 GCA_043756725.1 Saprospiraceae bacterium | reverse complement strand
TGGACAAGGCGCTCTGGGACAAGGGGCTCGCCGCCCGCAAATCGCTGTCGACCGTCTATGACTTCCTACAAATCCTAATTCAAGTTATATTATTCTTTTTTAAGAACCAACTCCTGCATCGTTCCATAGTTCTCATAACTACTCGTCACCACTTTATCCCCGGGATTCAAACCTTGCAAAACCTCATAATAATCAGGACTTTGTCGCCCCAATTGTATATCCGTTTTAAAAGCAATCGACTCATTTTCACTGACTTTAAAAACCCAATTACCGCCTGTTTGCTGATAAAATCCGCCGCGTGGCAATAAAATAGCTTGCGTTTCATCGCTCAAAGCCAAGCGAATTTGTAGGGTTTGACCTCTGCGAATACCTTCTGGCACTTTACCATCAAAAACCATATCTACTTGAAAACGACCACCTGTTACTTGGGTGTAAACCTTTTTAATACTCAAATTAAAATCCTTACCCGCAAGGCTAAAGGTGCCTTTTAACCCTGCATAAATACGGCTGATGTAATGTTCATCAATATCCGCACGGACTTTAAAGCCAGTCGTTATATCAATTTGACCTAAGCGAACACCTCTATTAATAGATTGCCCGATTTCAGCATCTAAAGAAGTCAATTGTCCATCAATTGGCGAACGAACGACCAAATCACCCACTTTTCGGCGCATTAAAGCCAGCGTATTTTGCATCCTTTGGAGGGATTCTTTATCCTGTGCGCCCATTAAGCCAACGGCTTCAGTATCTTGTCTTAAAATATCTTCCGTCAATTTTTTCCTTCGCACTTGGTAATTGTAATTGTTTTCAGCTTGTTTAAACTCTTGCACGCCCATCACACCTTGTTCATGTAAGGTTTTATTTAAATTATAAATGCGATCGGCTTCTGTCAAGGCATTTTCAACTTCTGCCAATTGATTGAGTTGACGAATCGTGTTTTGAGTCGAAGCATTTTTAGAGATATTCATTTGCGTTAAAACATTAAAAACTTGTGTTTCTTGATTGGCAAGGCTCAATTCCAAATCGGTATTTGACAAGCGCAAAATGGGTTGATTTTTCTTCATAATTGCCCCATCTTCTACATACTTCTCCTCTACCCTACCGCCTTCTAAGGCATCGAGATAAATCGTGGTTTGCGGCAATACTGTTCCATTTACGGGAATGGTTTCTTGAAAAGCCCCGTGTTTAATTTCACTGATGGTAATGCGTTCAGTATCCACATTCAAGCGGCTTTTACCCGAAGCCCTATTATAACTCATCCCAATTAACCCAGCCAGAGCGAAAACACCGAGGATGGTTAAAATGCGTTTAGTTGTCCACGTTTTTTTGACAATTACTTTATCCATTATTTGTTTTCTAAAATTTCTAAAATTCTTGTTCTATTACATACAAGGCTGTGCCAAAACACAAATTATTGATTTTCAATATTTTATGTAAATAAAATATTGAAACGTGTTCGATTTTGATACACTTATTGTACGGTTTTGATACAGTTTAAAAACGCTGAAACAAGAGAAAAATGCGTTTATACTGAGGGGGTGTCAAACTGATATACATCACAAAAATCTTCGTCACAAAACAAAAAAGCAGTTTATATTTTAGAGAATTATATACTTTTGTTGCACGCTCCTATCTTATCTGTTTCACCATCAAAATTTCTCTACAATGTCTCAAACTAAATTAAAACCAATACGACAAATCACTTTTATTTTTTTACTTTTTTCACAAGTTATTTTTGCCCAAAACAAAGTAAAAAAATATCTTTATGTAGCCGAACCCGGCATCAGAAATTATCTCGAATACGGAGGACATGGCATCCTCGTTTATGACATCGAAGAGAATTATAAACTCGTGAAACGCATACCCACAGGCAGCCTTGATGACAAGGGGCATCCTTCCAATGTGAAGGGTATTTGTGTAAGTCTCGCTACCCAATGCATATATGTGAGTACTGTAAAATCCTTGATGTGCATCAACCTACAAACAGAAAAATTGCTTTGGGAAAAAGTCTATGAAAAAGGATGTGACCGCATGGCAATTTCACCCGATGGCTTGACGATTTTTCAACCATCTTTTGAAAATGACTGTTGGTATATCATTGATGCCCGCACGGGTGAGGTGAATTATCGCCTCTTTCCAAAATCAAAAGCGCACAATACGATATATGCACGAAATGGCAAGGCGGTTTATATGGAAGGTTTGGCTTCCCCTTATTTAACCGTTGTTAATCCAAAAGACACGTCAGAACAAAGAAAAATAGGTCCTTTTTCAGCCGCTATTCGCCCTTTTACCATCAATGGAAAACAATCGCTGGTTTTTGCCAATGTCAATGAATTATTGGGTTTTGAAATCGGGGATTTGAAAACGGGTAAAATGATACATCGAGTAACTGTTCAAGGTTTTGAAAAAGGCATAATTAAACGGCACGGCTGCCCAAGTCACGGCATTGGCTTAACTCCCAATGAAAAAGAACTATGGGTAACAGACGGCGCAAATCAACAAATGCACGTATTCGATGCTACCCAAATGCCGCCAAAACAAATGACAAGTATCGCTTTAAGAGACCAACCAGGTTGGATAACTTTTTCACTCGATGGTCGCTATGCTTTTCCAAGTACAGGTGAAATAATTGATGTTGCGACTAAAAAAATCATCAAAAGCCTTGCAGATGAAAAAGGCGACATCGTGCAGAGTGAAAAAGTGGTAGAAATACATTTTAAAAAAGGGAAAGCGGTGAAAAAGGGCGACCAGTTTGGGTTGGGGATGAAATAAAGGAAAGTTAAAATATAATGATAATTTTCACACGAATTTCACGAATTAAAACACGAATTTCACGAATTTAGATGTTGACAGGACTTCTTTCTTTGAAAAATGACCCGTCAACATCTAAATTCGTGAAATTCGTGTTTTAATTCGTGAAATTCGTGTATCCTAATGTAGTCGTGGAGCTATAAATATTGTTTTTACAACTAACTGATTTTTATGAAAAAAACCTTATTAACGTATGGTCTCTTTCTGGCTGTAATAAGCATTGTACTCAAAACCACCGAATATTGGTTTTGGGTAAAATTGAATGCGTTTGACATTTATGGGATTTTGCTTGCGCTTATATTTCTGGGCGTAGGGATTTGGTTAGGTATCCGTTTCAATCAAAAAAACAAAGAAAAACATATACAAAATGCCCAAAATACTGTCCGAACGGACTCCCTTGGAGAGGGGGTCATAAATAGTGAAAAAAGCGGAATAGATGAAAAAAACCTTGAAAATTTAGGCATCAGTAAAAGAGAGTCCGAGGTCTTGGCATTATTAGCAACAGGTATGAGCAATCAAGAAATAGCCAATGCTTTATTCATTTCACAAAACACCGTAAAGACACATACCTCACGATTGTTTGAAAAATTAGACGTTAAAAATAGGACACAAGCCATTCTAAAATCTAAAGAACTGGGGATTATTTCAGCATAATGCTACTGTAGTTGCGAATTTATTCGCAACAGGGTGTAAACTTTCGGATGATTTTTCAATAAGTACCCCAAATCATACAAAAGTATGATAGCAATTTGCCCAAAAACCCTTTATTTTGACCCTATCTTTTAACTAAAATCTATTTTTACAATGCGCAATATAATTATCAAGTATGGTCTTATTTCAGGTGCTCTATCCGCTGCGGGTATATTAATTATTACACTGATATTCAAGTCTTATGGCTTTGATAAAGTCGGTTTTGACAATTCCGCTTATATCGGTTATTCTCTTATCATTGTATCTATGGCAGTCATTTTCTTTGGCATCAAAGCCTATCGGGATAATGTGAATGAGGGGCAAGTCAGTTTTAAAAATGGTCTATTAATCGGCTTGGGCATTGCGCTTATTTCATGCGTCTGTTATTCTCTGATGTGGATGGTTGTTTACTACAATTTTATGCCTAATTTTATGGATGATTATGCCGCTTTTAGTATCAAAAAACTAAAAGAAAGTGGCGCAAGTGAAACAGAAATGACTAAAAACTTAGCTCAATTACAACAATACAAAGACATTTACAAAACCCCACTGGGTATTTTTAGTGTTACACTGATGGAACCCCTCCCAGTTGGCATCCTCGGTGCATTAGTATCTGCCTTCATTTTAAAAAAGAAATAAAATTATGACATCAAAAGCGGAATTACCAGAAGATTATATGAACGAATTGCCAGAAGATAGAAAAGCTATTATGAAGGCATTGCGTGAGGCAATTTTAACGAATTTTCCCGAGGGATTTCAAGAAGTCATGCAATATGGTATGTTGACTTATGTTGTCCCTCACGCTATTTACCCAAGTGGGTATCATTGTGCGCCTAAATTGCCCCTGCCTTTTATGAGTTTGGCATCACAGAAGAACTTTATTGCGGTATATCACATGGGTATGTATGCTGAAAACCGTTTATTGGACTGGTTTACTGCCGAATATCCCAAACACTGTAAAACGAAATTGGATATGGGTAAAAGCTGTATCCGTTTCAAAAAAATAACAGATATTCCTGTTGATTTAATTGGTGAATTGGCGTCAAAAACGACTGTACAAGAGTGGATTGACCTCTATGAAAGGAAATTTAAAACATAATTTTTCTTTTTTATAAAAAAGAAAAACAAACTGCTCTCCTTCTCGCAGCGTGTGGATACGTTATTTTTTACGCAATCCCTAAAGTACAAAATTAGGGAAATAGGGTAGGAGGTAAGATTATGGGAAAAGATGATTGAAGTCATGTCTTGAAACAACTGTATTTTTTCAAACGCTATCCAACCGCATCATTCTGAGGTCAAAACGGCGTTGTGATTTATATCATCGCTCTATCTGATAAGGCTCATTTATCAAAACACGAAATACTGCTAATATTGCCGTTAAATGAGATGAATACCCCATTCTTATTTTACACACAGAAGATAAATTTAGTTTGTTTTAATATTTTAAATTTTAAAAATGAAAGAAAATACTTTGGTTTCCGACATTATGACCCGCTACCTTGTCACAGTAACGCCCAACACAACGGCTAAAAAGGTGCGAGAAATTTTTGAAACGCATGACATCCATCATTTGCCTGTCGTGGAGAGCGGCAAATTGGTGGGCATTATCAGCGAAGTAGATGTTTTAAAAATAATGCACAGCATAGGTCTTTTACGTACCAAAGAAGATATAAGGCTCAATGAAGACATTTTAAGCTCTGTGCTTGCAGAAGAAATCATGACGGCTAAAACCGTTAACGTTGCTTTTGACGACCCTTTGTCTAAGGCAGCCGCTTTGTTTTCAACCAACAAATTTCATGCTTTGCCCGTGGTTCAAGGTGAAAAATTGGTGGGCATTTTAACAACTTATGACTTGATAGAGTATGCTTACAATGAACGTTTGAAACCTGTGGCTTTGTAATTGTGAAATAATCACAAGGCGTTGGGCGTTTTGGGGTGTTTCAAGTACCCCCTCAGTATTATGCCCTTTCCGAATTGAATTAAAACCCCATTTGTTATGTCTGTTTTCATTTTTGTCTTAACTTTAGGCTTTTATTAAAAAATAGGACTTTGAATGTATCAACTTTGGAATTATAAATTTTTATAAAGATATGAACAATGTGTTTTTTTCAGTAATAACAGGAACAGGGCGTTACATTCCTACACAGATAGTGAAAAATGAACAGTTCAAGAATAATGTGTTTTATAATACAGCAGGAGAGAAGATTGCAAAATCGAATGATGAAATCATTGAAAAGTTTCAACAAATAACGGAAATAGAAGAAAGACGATATGTTGAAGACGATTATGTGGCATCAGATATGGGCTTTTTTGCCGCACAAGAAGCTTTAGCCAGTGCTCATCTGGATAAGGAAACATTGGATTATATCATTGTTGCTCATAATTTTGGCGATGTGTTGAAGTCAAATCTTAAATCCGATTTAGTCCCAAGTCTTGCAGCAAGGATTAAACACAAATTGGGCATAAAAAACCCTGATACCATTGCTTATGATTTACCTTTTGGATGCCCCGGTTGGCTTCAAGCCTTAATACAAGCCGACTATTTTCTCAAATCGGGGGATGCTCAAAAAATATTGGTTATTGGCACTGAAACGCTTTCCAGAATTTCTGACCCCCACGATATTGACAGTATGATTTATTCGGATGGGGCAGGGGCGGTGATAGTAGAAGCAAAGCAAAGCAGCCAACCCATCGGTATTTTAAAACATAAAACACGTTCCGATACATGTCAACACGCCCTCTTATTAAAAATGGACGTGTCCTATAACCCAACCTACAAAGACGATACTCTTTTCCTTAAAATGGAAGGGCGAAAACTGTATGAATATGCCCTCACTACAGTGCCCCAATTGGTAAAAGATTGCATTGACAAGGCAGGATTACAAATTTCAGATATTAAAAAAGTGCTCATTCATCAAGCCAATGCTAAAATGGATCACGCCATTCTTTCCCGTTTGTTAAAATTGTATGGCATCAAGCACAGCATAGAGGACATAATGCCTATGACAATCTCAAAATTAGGCAATAATTCAGTTGCCACCTTACCTATTCTGTTTGATTTGCTGATGAAAGGGGAAATGAAAAAACATAGCTTATGCAAAGACGATTATATTGTTTTTGCATCTGTTGGGGCAGGCATGAATGTGAATGCTGTGGTTTATAAAATGCCATAGTTGTGCTATTTTCATAAAAAATACCCTCCCTCAGTCATGCTTATAGCTTGATGGCGCACTGCGCCAATGGCGCGAAACGCCCCATATTTTGGCTTTTTTTTAAATTTTAAAAATGTTTTACTAATTAATTAATTAATTAATTGCTTAATAACAATAGTCCGTGCATTTTTTAAGCGAAAAATGCACGGACTATTGTTAATTAATTATTTAAGCAATTAATCATAAAATTATACTTGAATGGCTTGTTACATAATTGGAATTAAAAATCTTACTCTTTAACTATCTTCTCTGTTTTCTGCCCTTGTTTTGTTGTAACCGTCAAAAAATAGACGCCATTTTGCAAATCTTGGACGTCAATAGACGTGGAAAGGCTGCTCAGTTGTTGGCGTTTGACGACTTGTCCGAGGGCATTAACCAATACAATATGTGCAACTTCTTCATTCTCAAAGGTGATGTTTATCAAATCCCTCGTAGGATTCGGATAGGCTTTGAAAGCGTTGGGTTTATTATAAGTTGTGGGATTATTATTGTGTATCTCCGTCACAACACTGTTGATAGTCGGAGAATAAAAGGATTTTTCATTATTATTTAATACCAAAGGCTTACCTGCAACGATTTTAAAAATCAAATAGCCTGTATCGCATAAATTGGTATAATCACAAACAGTATAAACAACCGTATCTATGCCTTGCTTTGTACCTGCTTCATAATAATAGCTACCATTGAAATAAAAATAGACGTTTCCTAACTTTGTTTTTTCGAGAAGCGTATAACTTGCAGGGTCTAAATTATTATCAAGGTCGTAATCGTTTAGAGCCGATGT
>JAYUQN010000883.1:0-2818 GCA_043756725.1 Saprospiraceae bacterium | reverse complement strand
AACATCTATTTTATAAAATCGAAGATAAGTCGTACAATTGAAATATATTTTCTTTTGAGCAAATAAAATGTCAGGTACAACTTTAAACCTTTGAATCAAGCATTTTGGACAAAACATTGAAGATTTTAAAAATGGTTTTTTACTTTTAATACTCAACTTTATCTCAATTAAAAATGCCCTACTTTTTTAATTTTTATTTGGCATCTTTCATATCCGTGTTGAAAAAAAGAAAAAAATGTGGGCAAAAGAAATGTAATTTAGCTTTTTGCAAAAAAAATAAAAAATTACAAAATGCCCACACACAGTCTTACACCACTATTTTATCGCCGCATGGATTTAACGAGCCAAGTCCGAATGCGAATAGCGACTATGGTATTATATTTTTCAAGTCCGGGTTTAGTGTTGCGTTTATCGAACAAATATAGTGTAACGCCGCAATTTATTTATAATTTACGGACAGAATTAGCGGAATTAGCGGAAAAAAATTTTGGAACAAAGTCAAAAGAGCTAAGCCAGCTCGCACCCTATCTCTCTCAAACTAACTCACAAATCTACCCGCTCGCCCCATGTCTTCCATAATTTACAAACCTAAACCAATGAACGAAGCTGCTCGTTAGGGACTGGAGTCCCTAACGAGCACACCCGCTCTTTAATTTAAGACTGTGAACGAGCTGGTATTTTGATAAAAACGCATTTAGTGCCTTATAATTTGGAGATGGATTTTTAGGATACCCCACTGTATTTTCAAAGTTTACTAGAGAAACAATCAAAATCCAAGCTCTTAATCATTTATGGCAGCAATATCTTTCAAGTTCTGCAAAGTCATAGCTAATGCTTCGTACAACTCATCGAAAGTAATGATAGAGATTTTTTTAGAATTGATAATGACATGCGTAATATGCCAACGTAATCTATTGAGTTCATCATATTCTGAGCGTAAGAAAGATTTTCTGCCAATGATGAGTACACCTTCGTAGTCAATTTTTCGATTGCCAAATCGAGCTTCAAAATCAGCGTTATCTTGCATATTGTCAAGTATATAAAACCAATCTTTCAATTGACTATAACCATGTTCAAATCTATTGGAGAATTCTGAAGTTGCTTTGTTTTTCAGTTTTTTAAACAAACTCTCTTCTTTAGCGTCTTCTAACTCGATAAAAACGTAGGAATTGATGCCCGAACAGCCCAAAACTAAATCACATCTGAATCTGCCCCACAGGTCAAATTCAAAAGCTATTTTATCAACAGAATGGTTGTTGAAGGTATTGAAAATGAAGCCCAAGCTAGCCGAGAGGTGCTTTCGTTTTTGAAAAAAAGGAATGATTTGTTTAGTTTCATCTAATTCAGCGTGCGTTTCAATTAATAGTCTAAACTCCTCTAATTCAATGGCAAAAGCACGCCAATCAAATTGAACTGTGTCGAATTTTTTCATAGTTGTAGCTCGATATTACGCCTTCAATGCCTCTTGGTAAGATTTAATGAGGTAGTTACTCAAAATATTATTGACTAAAATAGTGTCATTCTGAATTTTAAAAATAATACTGAAATCATTATTGGTGCGTACAAGAAAGGTGTTTTCTTTTAGATTCAATGACTGGATTTTTAGGGTATTAAAATGATGAGAAGCCACCCTTGCCAGAGATGCTAAGACGCTATCTTGAGTATCTTCCTTCATGGCATTGAGTGTCGTTAAAGCCCCTATTGAAAAATCTATTTTTTTTGAATCTGTCAACATTGTATGATATTTTGTTCAAAGTTAGAGGCTTTTAATCAAACCAGCAATTATTTCTTACAATATTTGATAAAACTCTAAATTTTTAACTGTTTTAACAATATTATTTGCTCATTTTCTTCTTAGTATTTTCACTCTAAAAACGCCAAAAGCCGCCTCGAAATATCGAAGCGGCTTTTTTAGCTTATACTTTTGTTGCGAATAAATTCGCAACGCCAAATCACTTGCATCTTGGTTTAAAAAGCGTACTTTTGCTTACAAAATAAAAGAAAATGCGGCGTTTTAATACATCTGGTCCAAATATTATAGAAAAACATTATACTTTACCCCGTCTTGCTTTGATTGAAAAGGGTAAAGATTTAGTGCATAATGACCGTTATTTCACGATTTGGGCACCGCGCCAAACGGGAAAAAGCACCTATTTCCGCTTATTGAGCAACGCTTTGGAGGCAGAAGGGTATCTTGTTTGCCGTGTCGGTTTCGAAAATTATCAAACCGACAGTTTATCGGTCTTCATGGAACGCTTAGTGCCTGCTTTAGAAACGGCTTGGGCGTTAGATTTAGCGGGTCTATCCTTAACGCAGGTTTTTTACAAAGTAGAACAGGTTAAAGATAAAAAATTAGTCTTAATCATAGATGAAGTTGAGGGGATTAACCCTAAATATTTTGGAAAATTCCTTCACACAATACGCACCGCTTATCATTCTCGTGAAAAACATGGTTTGAAATCCGTGATTTTTGTTGGCGTCAGCAATATAACAGGCGTGGTTCAAGACAATGCGAGTCCTTTTAATATTTCGGATAGTTTGCAAGTAGATTATTTTACAAAACAGGAAGTTTTTGAACTGTTAGAACAACACGAAGCGGAAACAGGGCAAAAATTTGTCCCAGAAGTAAAAGAAAAAATCTACGCCATTACCGTTGGGCAACCAGGACTTGTCAATGGTTTTGCAGCGCGATTAGTGGAACTCTATGGTCAAAAACCAGTGATTGAGTATATGGATTATCTGGTTGTAGAGGATTGGTACTTGTATGATGCTTTAGATAAAAATGTCGCCAATGTGATTAATAAAGCTAAAAAGCACC
>JAYUQN010000882.1:0-2821 GCA_043756725.1 Saprospiraceae bacterium | reverse complement strand
TAATAACGATAAAAACAACTTACAAAGTAAGTTTTAAAATACATTAAAAATAGAATAGCCTTTTGCTAAAGTTTTACTTTGCAAAAGGCTATTACATTTGAAGCACCCCCTCAGTATTTTTCGGGTTATGGCGGTAAATTCAAGGTTTGACCGCCAAAACCCGAAAAATACTGAGGGGGGTATCCTCTTAATTTGTACTAATCAGATGTTCAAATATTTCCGAGTCCAAATCCTTTGATACATCAGAAATACTCTTCATCGCTGCGCCGAAGTCTTTGTTGGGATACGCTTTTTTAAAGGCTTCAAAGAGATAACCATTGGTTTCACTTTTCACCAAATCCTCAATGGTGTTAAAAAAAATGATTCTATAATGGGTTGCACCCTCTGCACTAAGGGGATAAAGACGACGCCCAAGTACATAACTGGCTGTTTTGCCCATTTTCACAGCTTCATCTGAAACGGGTGTCATCATTTTAACGATATTAGATGTTTCATCTTCTTTTCCAGCAGCCACCTTTACATGCGTAAACTTGCCAAAACGACCTCCTGGCTTTCCTCTGGCTAACTCCATAAACAATACACGACTAACCAATTTGCGCGTTTTCTCCGTCTTTTCAGCAATCGCTAAATCTTCCTTAGACATGCCTTTGGTGATGTAGTCCCAAGTCATATTTTTGGCATCTTCTAAGTCTTTGCCGCTTTTGTAAACGGTGACCGTCTCATAGTCGTATTTTGCATCCGTACCACTGGGGTAAAGAAGGCGCACCAAACCCCAAAAAAGGATTTTGCCCTCTGCGGCCCGCCGTTGATGCACTTTTTTCCAAACTTCTTCCACTTTTAAATAATCCGCTTCCATCCCAGGTTCTACTTTCATGGATTCTACTTGTACGTACACGGTTTCAGCGGGACTTTGAGCCACAACATCAGGCGTAAGAAGAAAGCAGACGGCTGCCACCATCAAGGTTTTTAAGATGTTTTTAAACTGTGCGATACTTTTCATTTTCTATGATTTTTAATTGTTATAAAATAATGAAGCAATAAGAGTTAAAAAGTGTTGAAATACTGAGGGGGTACTTTCTTATCATTATTGTTTTAAATAAGTGAGCGCAGGTCCTACTTGTTCTATGCCATGTGCTTTTCTAAAATCAATTCGCTCTTGTTCTGACATTTTTGCTAATTTACCTTCACTGTTTGCTTGAAACAACGCTTCCATTTTACCTGCAGGCTGAAATATCATAAGTAGTCTGGCATTTCCTTCATTTGTTTTAGCAAAAGTATGGGGTACACGCCTTGGTCCAAATACGCTGTCTCCAGCTTTGGTTTCATACGTTTTATCGCCTACTTTGATTAAAAATTCTCCTTCAAGGACATACCACCATTCATCTTGATCGTCATGGTAATGTAAAGAAGGACCCCCCTTTTTCATACGGGTTGATTCAAAAACATACATATCGCCATCGGTGTCCTTTGTTGAAACTTTGGTATAGAAGGTATCCCCTTCATACAAATTAATGGGTTTGTCAAAACGGTCTTTTCCAGCACCTACATTAAATCCTTCATCAACCCGAGTTCCCCATTTACTTTTAGCATAAATGGAAAATGGCATTGTTAAAAATGCTGTGGCTGACGCAATGAGACGAAGAAATGAGTGACGTTGCATGATAATTTTATTTTATTGGTTAATGAATTTCTTGTATAATGCTCGGCTATATTGTTAAAAAACTCGGTACTGTATAATCTTTTGTTTTTATTTTCTATCCCAATCGTCCTGTAAAAATTCAAGTGATCTTCGTATAAAATCATCTTGATTCGCTGGTATTAAATTAGGTACATGTCCACCGTTTGGAACAATCCATAAATGTGCTTTTGGAATATTTTGAAACATTTCCCAAGCATTTTCAATAGGCGCAAGCGGGTCATTATCTCCATGGATAATTAAAGTTTTTGCTGTTATCGTAGCTAAAACATCTGGTGTAAAAGAGGGGTCTCCATATAATTTTCTAAAACTCAAGAACTGACGTAAGATTAAAGAGCCTTTCTCTTTCCCATGCGAAGAAATCATGTTTTTTAAAAAATCAGGACTTTGCATTCGAGGAGCCATAGCTGTAATAATATTTCTTTCTTTTATCGAAAAATAGGTTTGTCCACCTATAAGAATGATACTTTTAGTAAATTGCGGTTTCATCGTTGCCATATGTAAGGTGATAAAAGCACCCGCACTAATCCCAATTACATTGGCTGAATCTATATGTAATTGGTCTAACACGTCGAATATATAGCCCGTAGCTCTTTTGAATGAATAAACCTCAGTCGTGTCCATGCCATTAGAACGACCATGACCAGGTAGGTCAATCGCTATAACTCTATAGGATTTTGATAGCTCTGGTATAAAAGATTTCCATGCAGAAGCAGTTTGTGTCCATCCATGCAATAGGATTAGTGGCATACCCTTACCTGTATCTTCATAGTAGATTTTAAGCCCTTTTACGGTTGCAAATTTTCCATTTGAAGCTACTGCCTCTTGTGCGGTTGTAGTTGAAATGGTGATAATGTTAAAAATTATGAAACATAAAATGCTATAATAGAACCTGTTTCTTTTTATGATGTTGGACATTTATTTTGTTATAAAATAGTGAAGAAATATGGGTTAACAAGTGTTGAATACCTTGTGTTTTTTTTCAAAAAGGGAATAATTTGCTGTAAAAAGAAAGGCGACAATGGGATAAGGATAGTGTAGATAGATTGTTTTTCTTCGGGTTAAAAATTATACGTTTGACAACGTTGGGCTATGAAGCTGATTCAATTCATTTTGGGTATCAAT